>MEOQ01000023.1 GCA_001769275.1 Bacteroidetes bacterium GWF2_43_63
AAATAAAATTCCCACAAAAAAGTAATGACTATTTTGGATCTCATTCAGAAATGATCAGAATTCTGTTCATTTGATACCCCAATATGTATAAAGCCGGCACTGTGGCCGGCTTTGATGTATTCTGTAGAAAATCAGTGTTTTACCAATATTGGGATAGACATTTAGGATTTGTCTTGGATGGTGCAACGCAACACTTTTGCGAATAGTTGTTCCTTCAGGTATTTTCACAATGGAAATTTCAGTTGGGTTAATTGGCAAGGCGAGCTAATCCATAAGTTTGGATTTTGATCAATTTTGTAAAGTTATCGATTCAATAATCATCTTATTTCCATAGAACTAATAACGTTCCCATTATCTGCATCTATTAGCTTTCTGAATTCTCCTATATAAACAGAAAGAAGATTTTTATTTTTAAATTTGACCATATAGTTTTCGTAATGTTGCTTGCTTAAAAAATCTTTTTCATTTTTGTTCTCTGGAAGTTCGACAAATACAGCATTTACACCTTTCATTGTCCACAGCACATTTTTATTTGATTTATCAATGGCATAGAGTGAAATCCTTCCTTCAGCTTTGTACTTTTCAACTAACTCTGGATAATCTTGCTTGAAATCAGGTGAACAATGAAAAACAATTAAAGCAGGGAAATCCATTATAGATTTAATTCTATAGGGAAGCTCGTAAAGAACATTGTCAATTCTTACTTGATTTTTTATGTTGTTTTCAAATCGTATGCTAATCATAGAAATTAATTAATAAATTCATTAATATCGCCGATGTCTTCGAAAAAGTTTTCCATTTCTTCCTTGCTGAAATTAATAATTTCGTATTGTGTGGCTCCGCCTGAAAGATGACCTTGTCCTCCCCAATCTTGTGGCCTGGCAACACTTTTTCTAATTATTGTTCCTGGAGGAACTTTCACTAGTAACAACTTATCGGGTTTGACAAGACCTCCATATTCATCAACAATTGGCAAAGCAGTTTGATTAATAAAGTCGTCAACAGATGAAAATCCACCAACATCATCAATCGAAATCAGCCACCGTCCTTCTTTATATTGATTATAACCGCGAACGAAAAATGTTTCTTTTGTCAAAGTGTAATCTTCAATTGCATAAGCAAAGTTATAAGGATTTGTGATACCTCGTTGTTGGATTTCGGTTAAAATTTCAGCTTGCGTTCTAAAAACCTTGCTCCCCTGAATTTCAGTTTTTGCAAGTTGTGTATATAAAGATTTTGCTTCTAAAACTGAAAGATTATTCCATTTTGCAACAAAGTATGGAACTGTACCTTCCAACTTAACCCCGCTCTCAATCGCCACAATCTGCTCTTTCAGCAATGTTTTTGTGGAGCATCCAACTAAGTTGTCAGTGTTTTCAATGAATTTTTTAAACTGGCGTGCAATATATATTTTTTGTCCGAGCGCAACAAGGTTTGCCCCGGCATCGAGTATCATTGCAGTGTTGTAAATTTTGTCCCAGGTGGCAAAAGTGCTTTCGTATTGTTGAAATTCAGAGTGCTCTATTAAACGTTGTTTCTCGGACTGAATGAAAATGTCGGCTACGGCTGCGCCGCCACCAGCCGCCTTCGCGCGCCCCGCGCCCGCCAGCAGCAACACAAACACCATTATCCAGCGCAAAAGCCTCATCTGTTCAGTTTGAGACAAAAATAGTGAAAATGGGGGAAAGGAGAGGTTTTATTTGGTGAGATTCTGCTTTCAGAAATGACCATTTTTCTGTTCAACTAATGACCCAACAAACATAAAGCCGGCGCTGTGGCCGGCTTTGATGTGATCTGTTGAATTTCTGTATTTTACCGATATTGGGAAGGGTATCAAAGATTTGTTTTGGATGTTACAGTGCAGGGGGCAAATGTAGGAAAAACGAGAGAACGCATCTAAGCCTCTAAGACTTCAATTTTTCACTTTCCAACTCATACAGGTTGCCCAAAGTATCAAGACAGTAAATTATTCCATCTTTCACCTGAAGGTTTTCTTTGCCGCCTTTTAGTTGCTGCCCTTTGCTTTTATCAAATTCAAATTCGTGGTAGTCGACTACTTTTGCGCTGACCGGATCGAAGATGCCAATATCATTTGTTTCTATCCCAAAATAGAACAATCCATCATATAAATATGAGCGGCCGATTGAAGCCCAGAAAACAGTTTCATCGTTTATTCCTTTCAATTTACGCAACTGATCTTCAATAATAACTTCCCTCGTGATTACCCCAATATTTACATCCAATTCAATATACCTGCGGCCAAAAAGGCCTTTATAAATATTCTCATTTTCATTATCAACATACAACATTCGCGGAAACTTTGCATTTTCAATAAATTTAACAATTTCTCCTTTCTCAATATCCAGCAAAAGCACCGCGCCGCTGTTAAGCGTACAAACAAGTGTTTTGTTATAAATACCGCAAAACTCATTTACTTGATATGGCTTTTCCACAGCTCCATCGGGCCAGGTGCCGAGTGAGTAGAGCGGAAAGGCTGAGGTTTTTTCTAACTCATTAAGATTTGAAATGCGAATATTGCTCGAAGCCCCAATGCCATCAATTATGTAACTTGAAATTAATGTTCTCCCAAAGTTATGAACATCTTTTAATATCAATTCTAAGTTTTTGTTGTAAACAGCATAATATTGTGGATTTTTATTATAAACTAAAAGGAAGGGATTCACATAACTCAGAATTCTTTCTTGTAAAAACTTGCCATTGCCAACAAGGAAACCATTGTTTAGGCTATCTAAAACAACAACTTCATTATTAAAACTTAAGATTTTCGAAGCATCTTCAATTGAAGTTAATTCAAGATGAGTATCAATTGAAAGTATGTTTTTTCGATTAGATATCATCAAATTGATTTCTAAATCGAAGAAATTTATGCCTGTTTGGATTATTCTATATTTCATCTGGATTAAAACATTTCAATAAAATTAAACACTGGATGATCTATGGAGATCGTTGGACTTTCCATCATTGTTTTTAAATCATCCCAATCATCAATAAAATCAATTCCGTTTTCTTTTTTTATACTTCTAAACAAACTTGGATTCGACTCAAAAAGTTCCTTAGCATTACTCTTCATCATATTCTTAAACTTCTTCACCTGAGTGGCTTTGGTCACACCATCGTTTGAGCGGAAAAAGTATTTTAGCTGATCCATGTTTTCAAGTTGTGGGTTGCTAATATACGCTTTAAATTGATTGTAGAATGAAGTTGTGAAACCGGTACCGGATGAATAGTTTTTGGTTTCAACGAATATTTTCATTCCACTTCCATCTTCAAACATGAGATCATATCTAAAGTTGTCAATATCATCAATACCTGATTCAAGCTTGATAAGTGTTTTACCGGCCAGTACCGGTGGTGGATTTGATAGAATTTCTATTCCAAATGCTCCACCTTTAAACTTTAAAGGTGTTTGCAAAAGCTCGTCAAAATAATTCAATGCCCCGGGAACAGAACGATAGTTTATCATGAAATGTTCAATATCATTGATTAAAAGATCGTATGATTTGACATTATTTACAATCGGGTTTTCAATTAGGTTGGTTATTGTGTTTTTTAAAGTCGAAATATCTCCAAATCTCGCAATTCGACCGCTGTTTCCAGTAGAGAAATTTATCAGGTCGTTAATAAATGGTTGCGTCTGTGGCATGGCAAAGAGGTTGTCTAATCGGTTAGATATTGCTGTTATTTCACCTGCAATCGCTTCACCACTTTTAACATCTTGTATAAAAACCTTTAGATCTGTTTTTACCACATCGTCGGGCAAATCATCTACCTTACTAACAAACTTAGACCAACAGCTTGCTGTTGCTACATTACGGATAAGCAGACCAATATTTGCTCCCGCATCCATAAACATTACTGTTTCATACAGTTCGTCCCATGCTGCAAAGGCGCTTTCGTATTGCTGAAACTCAGAATGTTCAATCAATCGCTGTTTCTCGGCTTGTATGAAAATATCGGCTACGGCTGCGCCGCCGCCGGCTGCCCCAGCGCGCCCCGCGCCCGCCAGCAGCAACACAAAAATCAATATCCAGCGCAGAAATTTCATCTGTTCAGTTTGAGACAAAAATAGTGAAAACAGGGGAAAGGAGAGGTTTTATTTGGTGAGATTCTGCTTTCAGAAATGAACATTATTCAGTTCAACTTATGACTTAACAAGCATTAAGCCGGCGCAGTGGCCGGCTTTGAGGTATTCTGTTGGAATTCTGTGTTTTACCAATATTGGGATGGGTATCAAAGATTTGTTTTGGATGTTGCAGTGTAACAGAAGTACGTTTGAATGACGTTCAGAAATTGTACATTTCTTTCATAGTCGATAATTTCTCCAAAGCGATCCTTGGTTGGAAAGCCGCATTGAATAAGACCGCCATGCTCACGCTCGAAAACCTGAAAGAAGTAATTGACCGATACAACTTGAAAGACTTCACTTTGTTTTCCGATGACGGTTCGGAAAACAAAGGCTCCGTTTCCACATTCGCTTCTTCATCTCAATACAGAATTAATTCTGTGATAGCACAGATCGACACTGCTTTTTCGAACTCCGTTGTAGAAGCAGTAAACAAAATTTTCAAAAGCAATTACTGGCCCCGCGATTTCTCAGGACAACTCAATAAAGCGCTTGAAATTATTTCCGAAATGGTTCATGATTACAACGATATTCGCCCACATGGTTCACTCAGCGGTCTCACACCAATAGAGGCCCTAATGAATAAAAATCCCGAATCCATTTTTCCAATTGATCAAATCAGAATAGCAGCCACGACCAGAATTTCCGAAAACCTGAATTCTAACTGCACCGACTGCCAACCGAAGCCGGAATGATAGTTCTTCAACCTGAATGAAATAGTATTCCCATAAAAAAGCATTAACAATTTCGGATCTAATTCAGAAATGAGCAGAATTCTGTTCATTTGATACCCCAATATGCATAAAGCCAGCACTGTGACCGGCTCTGATGTATTCTGTTGAAATTCTGTGTTTTACCAATATTGGGATGGACATTTAGGATTTATCATGGATGGTGCAGGGCAAAAACAAAACGATCATACATCACCAATTGTGAAACTGATAGATTTCATCGATACCCGCAGCACTATTGGATTCTACGCAAATCAATTGAATCTCTTTAACTCTAAAGCTTTTTTTCAATTCCCACTTTTGTCCCTTGTCAAAAATTATATTTACAAAATCACCATTTAAAATAAATTCTCCTGAAATAGCACTTTCAAAATCTTCCTTCTTAAATGCAACTTTCCCATTCTTGCTTTCTTTGCGTTTTCGTTTAACAATACCATTGGCATTGAAGAAATATGCCCAATGAATAAAGCCTGTTCTTTTGTTGCTTCCAGCCACATAGTCAGTGTAAGGCGTTGGAACAGCCAAATAGTATCCGTCGTATTTGATCATTTTAAAAATTTAAAATTAGCAACATCATAAATGTAACCATTCTCTGACAGCCACTTCACTTCACGCCCAAAGAATGATAAATCATTTAATTTATCTGAAGGCAAATTTCTCAAATAATCAGCCAAGTCAAATGAGCTATCAAACACTGAACTGGGAACATCTCTCAAGTCTTTGAAAATATTTCCTCCTTCGAGTGGATTGGAAAGAACCCTAATGTCATCTCCTCTATTTACAGCATCACGTAACCATGGCTCATTGACATTATCCCAAATTTGTTGATCTTCCCAACCTTGCATGTTTCTGGTGTCGTTTAAAATGTTAACACCTCCGGGGTTCTCACCCGATTTAGATAATTTAGAATCAATTACTTGCTTTGTCCCAATTCCTCCAGGTGGATCGTATTTTCCAATGCAAGTTGTGGTCTTAGACGCATCACAAACAATATCACCGCCAAACCCTGAATAATTCACGAAAAGATTCCCATCCACAACCTTCCCAACCTGGCTGCTGTTGTTCAATATCCTAACCTCAGAAGATGATTTTATTCCGGTTATTGTGATATTATCAATCTCACCAATAATTTCATCATACTTCTTGAAGTTATCAATAAACTTCTGTGCACTTGCATGGCCTGAAAATATTTCTTCTAATGCTTCCTGTCCTGTCTTTCCATTATAGGTGAATTTGTTCCTGATTTTTGAGATCGTTTCAAGATTAGCTGAATTTACCCTTAAAGTTGAGAATTCGTGCAATGCTCTCCACGCATCCACCATCCCCGCATCAAGACTGGCCATATTTTCCGATAGGTGCGCACCGGCAGGAATACCTGGCACATTCTGGCGAGCAACATCGACTAAGAATTCGGCTTGCTGCTCGTCGGGCAGCGATTTTAGTTTTTTAATAAAACCCGAAAATCGTTCGGCGTTCTGGCTCGCAGTATGAAGCGAACGAATTGTAACTGCTTTGTCCTGGTTTTTTTCGAGGAATTGGGCTACGTCAAATGATTCATCCGTAAAATTCTCAACATTGGACTCTTGCAGCTTTCTGGTGATTTGAATAAAATCTTCAGACAATTGTTCGTTAAGCTTAATGGTTTTTCGCACCCCATTTATTTTCTTTACCAGCGTAACTGATTTTACAATGACATTTGGAATAACTATGGAGGCAAATGAGAGTGAAGCATTAATTTCATCGCCTTCTACCAAGTATAAAACTCCATCTATTGCGTCTGCTGCCCATGAAAGAATCGGTATCTCAGTTGAGCCAATAGATGATAGCAAGAAATGAGGGTCCGCGACCATGTCCTTACATATTCCAAGTATTTCACTGATTACATCAAATTTTTCAGGTTTAACAGGAATGAAATCTTCCCATATGGTATCATTCCAAATAAGGTAGTATTCTTGCCCAAATGCATCGAAATCGCAATAAAAATATTCGATTTTTTGATCTATGATCATTTTTACCAATAAACCACCTTGTCCATATGGATTAAATTTCATTCCTTCACTGCAATACAGAAGATCATTTTCAGTTAGCGTAGGTATTGTTTTCCGGCAATTTAATGGTTCATCAACAAAGCCTATATACTCAGCTGAAATAGTTGACCAAATCATATCTGTCTTAGTAATAATTGGTCCAGCAGCAGTATTATTAATAGATGGTTTGGGAAATTTGGATAATTGCGTATAATAAAAATCAACTTTGCAGTTAGACCGTTTACCAATATAAACAGGAGCATTTGAATTGGTGTTAGTATTAGTTAATGATTCATGATAAAAATCGTAATCTCCGTTTATTTTATACTTTTCACTAGTGGTTGTTCCAAGAGGATTAATTAATCTTGCATAGCCTAAAAATTCATTTTTATTGTTTACAATAGCCGAATATTTACCAGCCGAATTTTTAAACCCCAGAAGAACTCCATCGGGAATCATGAATTCCACTTCCTTTTTTACAGAAAATGAAACTTGCTCCAGATTGTTGGCAACTGTAACAAGAACACCAGAAGGGGCAATACAAATCATTTCAGAAATTTCCTCATTCAGGGGAATTATGCCCTCATACATTGCCATTATGGAGATATCTGTAATATCGACACTACTCCCATCCTCCTCCTCATCCAGCCAGTTAAACACGGGCATTTTGCTGTGAATGGCGTCCCATTGTTTTTTGTGCAGTTGGGTTCCCGTGCTGTAATCCATCAGGTTGCTGGTAGTGCCTTCTGCCGGGTCGGGGAAAGTGTGTTCGAGACCGAAAGCACCGTGGCCAAGTTCGTGAGCGGCTTCGCGTGCATTGGCACCGGCAGCCAGAAAGCCCACTGCCCGTCCGCGCACCATGTAGCCCAGCTGGGCGGGGTCGTTGAAATTGGGAACAACAAACAAATAATAGGCGTTCTTGTCATACGCCGTATCCTGTGTGCGGAAACTGTCGCGCAGCGCCCGCATTTCGGGGCTGTATTTGCTGAACAGGGTGGCATCGGCGGCTTCGAGGCCATCGCTGCCCAGATCGAAACTGAATGGTGCTGCGGTGCTTACAGTCCAGCTTACGTTGGCTTGAGCGTAAATGGTGTTGAGATTGCTCTGCAGGTTTGCAGCATTTATGGTGGCGCCATTCACCGGAACCAACACCACACGGCGGCTCAGGGTGTCCAGTTCAACCACATTGAGTTTGCCGAGTTTCAGATCGCCGTACCAGGCATACACGCATTGTGCATTCGAGGGAACAGTAATGGTGTATGTTCCGCCGCTGCCAGTTTTGCTCAAGGCGTTGCCGGTCTTGTCTTTAAAAGCAAGCCGGTTTTCATCTAAACCTGCGAATTCAGCATGGGCAACAACTTCATCGGTTTGTCCTTTGCCAATGCTTTTCCAGGGCACAAAATAGTTGGTGCTGTCACCAAGCCGGATGGGTTCGTAGTTGAGAATCCACTCAACATGTTCTTTTTTATCGAAACCAAATTGCTGTGTGGATGCGGCGGAGAAAGTAACCTGCAGGCTGTCGTTGCCTGCAAGGCTGTCGCCCAAATACGTAAGGTAGTTGTGCGGTCCGCTCACCGATGATGGTTCAGGGTAAATGGTAATCACATACTGGTTGCCGTCATCATCCTGAAGAACTACCACATTGGCATCGCCGGGATAATCGTTGCAAACGGTCTGCGTGTTGGTTCCATCATCGAAAGTGTAGCAGTATTCATTTCCGTTGATCCAGACGGAATCGATGGTGCCCTGCACCCAGACGGGATCTTCGGCAGCCTGTGCCACATCCCAGTCGTGAGCCCATGCATCAATGCCTTTTGTTTTTGCCTCTATGACACCCGACATCTGCCGGTTATTGTCGTTGATGTAAATGTCCTGCCATTCCACAGCGAGTGGGAAAACGCCGAAAACGATGGCGTAACCTTCGCCTGAGAAATGACCTGGTGAAAACAGCGGAGTAATGGATGTGGCAAAAACTTCGAACTGTCCGCTCTGGATAATCAGGCCCGGATGGGCTTTTTCGGCAGGCAGTGGATTTGCTGCAAGGCCGTCCATGGGCATGGTGCTGTTGTTGCAGTCGTAATTTGGGACGGGCTTGGTGGTAAATTCTTTTATGTCGGTCCAATCGGTTTCAATGCTGCCTTCGCCACGCAAACGTGCTTCGTAAGTGGTCTGCGGTTCAAGATTGTTTATTTTTTCCAGGCTGGATGTCGTATAATAATCAAACCAGTTCTGGGTGCCTTTTTTGCGAACCTGTAAATGATACTCATCAATTACACCATTCTGCGACCAGAAGCATATACCCATCCGATGGGTCTGTCCCTGAGCCGAGAGATCGAGATCAATGGTAGCAGCAATCACAGCATTCGGATCACCGTATTTGAATGTAAATGCTTCGGAATATCCGTTGTTTTTATATATTCCTCTGTCAGTGCTGCTTTTTGCGCGGACTCTCCAGACATAGGATGAAAACGGATCTAGTTCAACAACATCGGGTCCGAGGACATACGTTGTATTGTTGGTTTCAACTTGATGAACCGGAACGCCGTAATTCACAATGCTCATTGTATCCATGGTGCCTGGCGGAACCCGGTAAATGCTGAATTCGTATGATGTGGTCCACGACGGATCACCGGTGTACACTTCTGTAGCAATCCAACTGAAACTGATAAATTGAGGCGTAAGGGGAGTTAACAAACTTCTGTTGGCCGGTTCAATAAGATACGGAGGCTCTTTGAGGTTAAAATAAAACGGAAGCAGCACCTCGTTGCTTACCTGCCGGTCTGTGTGAAAGGCATCATAAACGACAATATGCATCATGTAGCTGCCTTCGTGAAAGCAGTTTTCCGCATCAAACGGCATTCCGTTTGAATATTTGAGAGGAGAAAATAACGTGATGGCCGGCAACATACTGACTTCGCCAGGATTGAGGCTTAGTGGGGTTGTGGATGTCAGTGTATAGTCAGGCCCTTCGATGGTGAGCACC
Organism: Bacteroidetes bacterium GWF2_43_63; assembly: GCA_001769275.1. Lineage (NCBI taxonomy): Bacteria > Pseudomonadati > Bacteroidota > Bacteroidetes bacterium GWF2_43_63. The sequence goes on from MEOQ01000023.1 coordinate 9,886, forward strand.
AGATTTACCTGATAATTGGAAAGATTGATGTCGTTCAGAATAACAGAAACGGGCAGGAGGGTGGATGAACTGTTGCTGTAATCAGTCCAGTAACCGGTGAATTGCGGATTTATTGAAGCATTAACGCTGACCGGCCATGTCTGGGCATGAGCAACATGTGTCGGCGCCGCAGTGAAAAGAATAAACGACAAACACACGAGACATTTTCCGATAAAAGTCCTGACGCCTTTCATGACGTAAAGATATTTATTTTCTGTATGTAAATTTTGTAGCATGAACATGAAGTCAGGTTTTAATATTCAACAATGACCGGGTCGCTGATGATGCTTTGAACCCCGACAATGCTGAATTCGAACGCTTTTTTAGAAGATTTCAAAGAAGATCAGCGATTTATTTTTGATGGAATAATAGGTCTGAAATGCAGTCACAATGAGGGGGTGGGAGATAGTGTTTGATTTGAGAATTAAATTAAATCCCGATTCCATTTTCTCAACCGATCAGATTAGCAGCCACTGCCAGAATCTCAGAAAACCTGAATTCAAATTGCACCGATTGTCAACCGAAGCCGGAATGATAGGTCTTCAGACCGAATAAAATAGAATTCCTATAAAGAAGCAATGACAATTTCTGATTGCTTTCAGAAAGGACCATTATTCTGTTCAACTAATGACCTAACAAGCATAAAGCCGGCGCTGTGGCCGGCTTTGACGTATTCTGTTGAAATTCTGTGTTTTACCAATATTGGGATGGACCTTTAGGATTTATCATGGATGGTGCAGGGTCATTTGACAAAGATGACCGCTTTTGTTGTGCGTCTTGCAACATAATTATTCAGCAAAACATTTTTATGAGTCAAAATTCACTACTGGTAGTTACATCATGTTGTAAAAGTTTGTGTTTTTTTGTTGTGGCTTTGTCCAATAAAAATAGCAGTTATATTAATAGTTTATTGAAGTATTTAAAGTTCCCCAAATGATCCTCTATCCCCCCCTGAACAACGGTAGAGGTGTCAAACAAAACAAGAAGCGTCCATTTAACAGAGATGGCCGTTTTTTGTGTGTCGTGCATACTCTTGTTTTCATTCTACACTATTGTCGGATATTTTTTACTCTCTGGCCCTTTTCTATGAAATATTGAGTCCAATCCAATAATATTTTCAGCAAATTCTACTTTTCTACATCACCCAGCTTCTCAAGCGATTTGAGGAGCTGCCCAATCTGAACATTTTGCTTTTTTGATTCCGTTTTTTGCTTCATGAAATAGGTTATCAGCATCCCGGCGCCGGCCACAATCAGCGGCCAGTAATCTTTGATGATGTTCATAAAAGAGGAGGTTTCTTTTACCGGCTTTGCTGCGCTGATGGCCTTTTGGAGGTCTTCCTCAAGTTTGCTGATTGTTTCTTTAAGCCTTTTAATTTTTTCATCCTTGTTTGAGATCTCCAAAGACATCATTTTATTCTCGATGATCTCTTCCGGTCCGGCCAGCGCTGCCTTGCGGGAAAGATCCCGCTGATCAAGAATTTCAAGTTTTGACTGAAATATTTCTTCGCGTTGTACAGAAAGATCGCGTTCACATTCTTTAAGGCGGTTTTCTTTTCCAGTCAGATTGGCTTCCCATCGCGACAGGCTCTCTTCCCATCTTGCGAGCCGCTTTAGCATGGTTTCTTCCGACTGGAATAAGCGGGTGTTTTGTACATCTGCTGCATTATTTTGTACAGAATTACCAGCGGATTGAACATTTTTTGAGCTGGTTTGGTCATCATTGATGCAAGATGAGCAGAAATCCAGAATAATCGAAGACAGCGACGGTTTGCGGCCTTCGGCCTGTCTGCGTTTCTCCTGGATTCGCACCAGCTGATTGTATATCGCGGCGGGAACTTCGATGCGGATGGATGTGTCCATTTTGTTTTGTTTTGAAAAAACGGACGGACAGCCATGGCGTTGCTGCCCGTCCAGTCACGGCATTGTTTAGTCATCTTCATCTTCGGGGTCAAGCAGCTCAAACAACTCAAAGACGCCATCACGGTCGTCAGGTTCATAATAAACTTCAATAACAATTTCATCATCGTCATTGGTTCCCTGAATGGTGTTGTTCAAGTTGTTTTCATCAAGGATTCCGGCAAAATCAACCATCAGGTCCACCGGCACTTCAAACGTTCTTGTCTTCATGGCAATTCAAATTAAATTAGTTTCAATATTGCATTCAGTACGCTTTACGAATGACTGCAAATCCATTCGCAAAAGGCATGAATCAAAAATACAACTGCGCCATAGGCCCGTTGAGCCAAATGTAGCGAAGGTTGACAAACTGTAACCAAAGTTGACAAACTTGAATATCCGTTCTGAATAAACTGACCTGAAAATGTGGGGCAGAGCCATTGTTGGAATTTTGAACATCGCAAAATCCATTATGGATAAGCAACCTGAGAGTAAAATGTTCAATTCAAACAAATGAACATTTTGGAAAACGACGTGAAAAAGCGCTTTTTGTCGTTTTTTTGGTGATTTCAGGTACAATTTGAGTAAAATCAGATGATCCATCTGTTCAGAATAGTAAAAATCGAATAAGTATTGATAAAAAAGATGAACAGAACAGTAATTCCTGGGCGAAAATATTTTCAAATTGGTAAAATCAAATCCATTGCAGTATGTTTTCAGTAGTATTTGAATACAACCTGATTATTTCCTGGTTAATTTGAATTAAAACGGGAGCTGTTTGAAAAGAAATGACTCAGGTTCAAATGATATGATTATAAAGCTGTTCAATCAATTCCTTTTTGATGATGTGAATCAATATCTTAGTTTTGCAATTTGATAAAACAAAATTGATTTGCATAGAATATGTAATAATATTCGATTGCACAGGCTTACTGTCGTAGCTGTGTTGCAGCAATGTTTACAATTGCGTATTGATTCTGGAATACAACACGAGCGAATTATTTCCACAGGTGCGAAAAACATGTGGCAGCTGAGCTTAAACTATCATTCGCTGTACTTCATCGGATATTTATAACGGTTCCATCAAACAATAATTTCAAAAATCATTTGGTTTTGAAATGTTTTGGTGTACATTTGAGAAAATTTTTCAATTATGAAAAAGTCACGGAGTTATATTCTGATTTCATTTTTATTGCTCATATGTGTGCAATCATGCCGGGAGCCTGAAAAACCAATTTATTATATGTCTCAGGAATTTAAGGATTATGTCGATTTTCCTGTTGGCTCATGGTGGGTGTATGAAGATTCGATTACTGGAAAGATTGATAGTCTTACGCTGACATATTCTCAATACAAAATACTTGATAACGACAACGATGATTATCAAAACGAAGATTTATATCAAAAATTCAAATGTGGTGATTCTGTATTGACTGTTTTATCTGGCTGTGATGATCTTGCGCGTTGTTTCTTAATCGGAAATGGATTTAAAAGTATAATATATTTTTTTCAGTCAGAATCAGGAAGTAGTTATTTTCAGCCGTATAATATAGAAATAATATCGAATTCCGATACAATGGTGATAAATGGATATGAATATTACGATGTCGTTTGTATCCGTGAAAATCGAATAACCGGAAAATTTTTCTATTGGTCAAAAAACATCGGTTTGGTAAAAATCAAATCAGAAAGCGATAATCGCCAATTGAAATCATATCATATTAATAATTAATTTTCAGGAATATGAAAAATATTTTACTATTCTCATTCCTGATATTATTTTTTTGTGGATTAAAAGCACAAGATTACAATCCCATTGTCAGTGATGTAAACAGTATAGAGATTAATGATCAATGTGGCGTTTTTCAGTTCACAGTTGATTATGTGTTCCTTGATACCATTTCCATACAGAGAAGCTCACAGATACTTGCACCAAATGGTTGGAATGTTAGTTTAACTCCAAACCTTGCAGGTGGTGTTTACGAAAAGGGAGACAGCGTTAATGTTATAGTAACAGTACGCTATCCTGTTGATAGCAGCCCTTTATTTTCTCAAACAATTCAAATCATTCATCATGCTGATTCGGCAGCAGAATCATTTGAGTTTTACACAATCGCAAAAGTGTTTTTTACACCATATAACACCGTTGAAATATGGAACACCGAAGACTATTTTAATTTACCAAGAAGATGGTTTAGCGAGGATAATATTCCAGAAAATATTAAGATTCGTCAATTTTTAACAAGAGGCAGTATTCCTGTATCAAATATTGATACAAACTTTTACGTTAATTGGTATGATTCAACAAGAAACTGGTCAGACGATGATTTGGATAATTTTAGTGAGGTTTATATTCCCGGCCTAGCATATAGTGTATTAATGAAACCCATTCCCAATGATTCTATTATTTTTCATAATGCTTATGGAGATGGAATTGATTCGGCTGATGTAGATACGACCGGAAGTATTAAAGCCGGATGCTGGGGTAAGTGGTTTAGCGGAACCGTGTCAGGCAAAATAGAAGCTAATATAACAAATGATATTCGCGCTCCTATAGACATTCAATTAGGAGGACTTAAAGTTGAGCTGGTTGAATTAGATACATATGGTGGAAATACAATAGTTTGGCAAAATTTTGGCCATGCTTACACTAATGATCAAGGAGAGTACACAATCTCTTATAATGAATGTCAAATATGGGAAGGCGACAATGTTGAACTTTCAATTCAAATAGTATCAGTATCAGATGACGAATATAAAATAACTGCGGCAAATATTTGGGGAAACAGATTTAAATTCAAAAGCGCAAAGTGGGATGCTCCTCAAGATGCAGGGAATCAAACTTACAATAAAACATTTTCATCAACCGAGGATCCGTCTGAAGCTTTTAAAGCTGTTCATTGGGTAAGAAAAGGTTTTATGTATTGTAAAAATCAAGGTGTTTCTCTTCAAAAAAATCTCCAAATTAAACCATATGCCGTTGGCAGTTGGTTTGAAAGCAGATTAATCCCACCGGTTTTTGAGCCAACAATTCATCTGAAATCTGGAGATGGAATACGAGAAAACACGCCCTATCATGAGTTTGGCCATTTTACAATGTTCAGATTGCAGGGGAATAATTTTACAATACCCTTTGGCGTAAATGGGGCTGATGAACATAGCTGGGGAAAAGAAAATACCAGCCGTTTGGCATGGGTGGAAGGATGGGCAGATGCTATTCAAATGATTTTAGATGCGGCTTATTGGGAGGAAGATTATGAGTATGGTTTTGATCGAGAAGGATATTTTCCACGGTGTGAAGTCAGAAGCCATTATTCATGGGATGGTGCAAACATACTATTCCAAAAAATAAACAATGGTTTTCGATCAGAGTATTATATAGCATGCTCAATATATGATTTATGGGATGGCAGTTCACGTGGTTTATCGAGTACTCTGCCCGGAACATCCTATCATGGCTGGGATGATTCGAATCAAGGACTGTTTGGGTGGAAAACAACAGATGATATTGAACTTTCATTTTATCAGATTTGCAGGCCGCTAATTGAAAATACGGGCGATAACAACCCGAATAATGAAGGGGGATATTATTTCAGAGAAAAGTGTTTTAACATTCAGGATTATCTATTTTACCTGTTTGAGTATAATGATTGCAAAACTAGAGCTGATATCAGCAGGGCTTTCCGCGAAAACAGGGTGCAATGGAATATTCCCGAATATGAGTGGGGCTGGCATTGCACAAATATTTCATCCGATTTTATCAGACAAAGTGAGAATAAAAGTGAATATGGGTATGTAAAAGAAATAATATGGGGTGTGATAAATTTCTATCCGAAATCATGGATTGATTATTACATGGTTAATTATTTCAATGAAAACGCTGTAAATAGTGCAGAATATTTGGCTTATGAATATTTTACAGGACACCCTCAGCAGAATGACTTTACTATTACAGATAATTATTGGCTAGGAATATGGGATACATATTCAAATGTGTTTAGAAAATCGACACTAAAATTCAATAACGAATTAAATGTTTTAGGAAATTTGCCAGATGCAACTTTTTCAACTTGTGGCCAAATCGAAATGGATGTGCGATATGGGAACATTACTCTTGGGGGAACAAAGACCACCGCGAAACTCGAAATAGGTGATGGATCAATTTTGAGAATTCGCGGGAACGGCAATGAAAACGATTTGCTTATTAATAACAGCTCAGAACTATTGATAAAACAGGGTGGCACATTGTACATTCAATCAGGAGCTGATATCAGATTAAAGCCAAATTCAAACATCACAGTTGAAAATGGAGGGTTCATTTGTATTGAAGATGGTGCTGTTTTGAATCTTGAAGATATTACAAGTGTTATTCAACTAAACTCAGGAGCAATAAATGGAATCAATCCATCACTTAGCTTATTGGTGCCATGCGAAAATTGCACTGGAATTCAAAACAGCAATATTAATGGCTTAGGTCAAATCATTATAGAAGATTGCGCAGAATTTGCCAATTACACAGATTACAATGAAATAAATATTTCTGGCAATATTATTTGGTCAAGTGAGGCGAAAAAAATCAAAAAGGATATTGTCATTGACAACGCCAGTGTTTTGACAATCGAAAACAATTCATTTATTGAATTTGCGCCAAAAAGCAAAGTCATTATTAAACCTGGAGGCAAATTGATTGTTGATAATTCCACTTTAAGCAATTTACAGCAATGCGACCAACTCTGGCAAGGTATCGAACTCCAGGGCAATTCAAGCCTGAGCCAGCTTACACCCGGCGCCCAAGGACAAGTGATTTTGAAAAATGGTGCAGTGATTGAAAATGCTATAGATGGAATTACTACTATCGGTAATGTTGAAGATATGAGTAGCTGGGATTGGAGCAAGACCGGCGGCATAATTAAAGCAGAGAACAGTACTTTCCGCAATTGCAGAAGAGGAATTCAGTTTTTGCATTATGATAACATACATCCCATTCTAGAGTACAGCCTGCCGAATTTGAGCTATATAAAAAACTGTACTTTTGAAACGACAGCAGACCTGCCGGATGGAATAATTCCTTTTGCTTTTATTTCGATGTATGAGGTAAATGGCGTAAAACTCTATGGGAATACTTTCCGCAATACAAATCCCAATGCCACCTGGAATAAATTGGGGACCGGGATCCAAAGCATCAATGCCTCTTTTATTGTTGATCAGAGTTGTTTGTCGGCGACCATTCCATGCTCCAATATTCAGAAAAGCCGATTTGTAAATCTTGGGTTTGGCATCCACGCTACTGCAACACCAAATTTAAAAGCTGTTAATATTAAAAACTCGGTTTTTAACTTATGTCGTTTTGGTGGAGTATATCTTTCCGGAATAGAGTACCCGACAATTATTAATAACGAATTCATTGTTGATGACTTTTCTCTCCATATTATAAAATACCAGTACAGTTATGGTTTGTATCTCGACCAATGCAATGGCTACAAAGTTGAAAACAATAATTTCATTTCTCCCAATTTAACCGAAAGAGGCTGGACCGGTATTTATGTAAATAACTCGAACACCGGAAATGGTGCAAATGCCGCAAACGAAATTTACAGAAATACATTCACAGATCTATATTCTGGCATCGTGGCATTAAATGATAATGATGGAGATGGTGAAGATGATGGACTGGCTTTCCATTGTGAGACATTCACGAGTAACACGTATGATATTTCGGTTTTGCCGCGGACGAACATGGATTTGGGAATTAGCCAAACCCAGGGGTTTTATTTGCCTGGTTCATTAGATCCAACAACGATGGTTAGAAACAGTTACTCGGCTCCATGTACAATTGATGAAAACCAATTTAAAATAGACTGGAACCAGTATGCCAATCCGGACGATATACAGCACGCCAATTATACCGGATCGCCATGGCAACCCGGATGTTGTGATCAGAAAATTAAACCAACATCTCCTGAGGATTATGGAGAAAGTATTTCTCAATCTCCTTCTCATTGCCCTGACAGAACAATTAACAAACCCATCTCAATACGCACTGAATTGCAGGTTGTAGCTGTGAAAATTGAAGAGCTAAACAATCTGGTAGACGGAGGACAGACCAATTTGTTGGTTTCGATTGCGCAAAGTAATATTCCGGACGGACAGATGCTTCAGACCATGCTTGAGTTTTCTCCCTATTTGTCCGATGAAGTACTTCTAACGCTTATTGAGCGTCCAAATGCTTTGTCGCCTGGTACAATGCAACAGATTCTTACTGCCAATTCCCCGTTGAGCGATGAAGTTTATCAGGCTGTACAATCAATGCAATCACCACTTCCGAAAGGTATCCATAATCAGATTGCTGCTTTGCAGACCGGAGAAATGTCGGCCAGAGATATGCTACCTTCTGGGATAGCTTATTATGAATACACAGAAAAAGTTCTTGAATCCGATCTCGTTCGTTACTATCTGAATGATACGCTCACAGTTAATCCCATGGACAGTGTAGTGAAAATTCTGGAAGAAACAACTTCAAGGAATTCGAAATTAAATCTGGTATCGGCCTACATCAGTACCCGGCATTTTGCAAAAGCAAATCAGACTCTCGACAGTCTGGTCAATATTGATGCGGATCTTGTTTCATATTCAGATAAACAAAGAATGAATATCCAGACATTGGATTTACCGGGAGGAGAATTGTCAATAATTTCAGACAGTACAAAAATGCAGGCACTTCAGGCAATAGCCAACGACACATTGAAATACGGTGCTGTTTATGCAAGAAACGCTTTGGAATTACTTAATGATACATTATTTCAGGAGCTGACACTGATCCCTATGCCGGATGTGGATAACCGGAGTATGATAACATATTCAACAGGAAGTCAACCAGAAATTGAACAGGGGCTTCTCTCCTGTTATCCCAATCCCGCGGGTGAAAAATTTACTGCACATTACGAGGTTGAGGCGGCCTGTGCGGAGATGTTTATTGTAATTCACGACGTTATGGGAAGGGAAGTGTCCAGTATCAGGGTGAGTGAATGTATGGGTGATATTGAGCTCGATTCACCGGCCAAGTCCGGCACTTATTACGTGTATATTGAATCCTGTGGACGGTACATTGCTATTGACAAGATCGTTATTACCCGATAATCATGAGATTTGCTGTTATAATAATCATTATCTCTTTCGTGTTTGTGCAGAATATATCTGCACAAACACAATCTTTTTACAAAGACTATCCTGAATTGGACTCCAATTATTCATTTGGATTTTCATTACTATCTGACAGTTCAGGTTATTTTATGCTTTATGGTTCTGTTGATGCTGTATTGGGCAATAATACCCAGACATATATTGCCCGCTTCGACACAAACAATACGCTTCAATGGAAGCAAATATATTTATCCGGAACAGAAGGCAATGTGACTCAAGGCAGCTTGATTTCAACGACTGACTCTTGCATCGTATATTGCGGTGCAACAAAATCATCCTCAAGGAAAGGGATACTTGTTAAAGCAAGTAAGCAGGATGGATCGGCAGTTTTTATCAGGAGTTATGGTGATACAAAATATTATAGCTTCCATGCTTTATCTGAAACATCCGACAGCGGTTTTCTTATTACAGGTGCTACTGATTCCTTAGCTACTCCTGGATTATACAACTTCTATATTATGAAAACTGACAAAAATGGTTATAAACAATGGGATACAGTTTTGGTGCTAAATATCAGCACAATATTTACTAGTACAATAGCTGAAGTAAATAATTTATACTACTTTACAGTAGCGACACAGAGAAGTCTTAAAATTAGTGACAGCAAACTTATCGGGATTAAAGAAAACAAAACAATTGTTCTGAACAAAGACATAGTTCTTGCAACCTATGGAGGGTATTTGCATGCAATTGCTGTCACAGAAGATCTACATCTGTTATTGGGTGGACAGTCAAAAGATTATTTTTACCCTGATGCCCCCGGATCATTAAATGATTATCCTTATGGGAAAATGTATATTGGCAAATTTGACACGCTTGGAAACACAATTTGGAGTAAGAAATATTTTTGCCCAAATATGATGCAATATACAGAAAATATTATAAATGATAATGATGGATTCATTCTTGGGGGTGGTTGTGGATGGGGTTATTATTATAAAGATACTGGGGTGGATTTTCATGAGCCCTCAAGCTCTATTTTGGATGTTTTTCTGATGAAAATAAATGAAAATGGAGATAGTGTTTGGACAAGAATATTTCGTAAGTTAGATGGTTCAACTAATTGGGATAATTATTGGGCCAATGAGGATATCATGTATGACATGATTAGAACAACAGATGGAGGCATAGCCGCAACAGGTTGTTTTTATCCGTTCACAGGCGTTTCATTGAATTACAAACAATACGCTTGGGTGCTTAAAACCGATAGCAACGGCTGTGGCAAACCGGGTGTACCCTATGGTCTGTGGCGTGAAGAGCTGCCCTACAATGCCGACAGCAGCATTGTGCATCTGACCTGGCAAGACGATGATACAACAAACATCTGGCATCATGTGCAGGGCTCAAAAGACGGGCAGTGGTATTTCTGGGAGCTCACGCCACGAATGCTTACCACCAATGAATTTTTTGATACTGTTCCGAAATATCATAACTATTGCTATCGCGTTTTCGGATTAGATACTACCTGGGCGCGCACCTGCGAGAGTGCCGAAATCTGCATCACAACCGGCATTGACGAATATGCACCTGAAAGCGGATTGCTGGCGGTGTATCCAAATCCTGCATCCGTTTTTATTCATTGTGTGCTTCCGGAAAATGAAAAATTCGACATCATTGTTTTTGATGTTTCCGGAAAGGTGGTTCTTCATCCGAATAGCACAAATGCAGATGTCAGTCTGAGCGGAGTCGAAGACTTAACAACTGGCATTTCCGGTATACGCATTAATGTCAAACAATTACCGCCAGGTATATATTTCATCGAAGCACGCGGGGAGCGGGTTTTGAGAGGAAAGTTTGTGAAGGAATAATGGTGTCAAAAAGAAGTGAAGGCTGTTGATTGATTATTTCGCAGCAACAGTGCCACTTATTCCCGAAAGAATCAACTCGCTTCCGCCAGAACCTCCTGCTCCGGCTTATCCAAAAACTCATAAATCATTTCTACCTGCCATGAAAGCAGTGGGCGGCGTGAGAGTTTGAGTTTATTTTCGATGGGTTTGAGCCATTTGCGGAATGTGCTTCGGCATACGCCATATTCGATGGCTATTTCTTTTTGTGTTTTGACAAGCTTGTTCATGATTTCCTTTTTTCTCAGTATAACGCACCGTTTGGGTGCGTGTTTCGCTATAGATTTTTATTCCACTTGTTTCTTTGTTTTGCCGTTAATTGCGCTTTGTTGTAGATATTTTTCAGTGATAAATTTGTTGCACAAGAAACATCAATGATGTGAATTCTTGTAAAAGTTCGTCAAAGAATGTAAAACTTTGTATTACACTAATGTAAAAAGGCGTATCTTTGAAGATATATTATGTAAAGTCACGATTTTAATGAAAAAAAGCAGCAAATTTTATCTTGACCCGATCATGGAACCGGAAGATGCCTTTTCGCTCATGGAGGGACTTGCCAGAACCATCGACCTGAATTTCTCGCAGGATTTTGTGGTAAGCGATGTAGGCGTAAGTTCCCGCATTTTGAACAACTGGAAAAATCTCGGACTGATGTCAAACAGGCTCAGGATTGAGAACAGCATTTACCGGTTTAGTTTTGTTGAGCTAATCTGGATTGATATAATCAAGGAACTTCGTGAATTCGGTTTTTCATTACCTAAGATAAGTCTGGTCCGACAAACGCTGTTGATCTCGACTGATTATTCAGAATATTTCCGAAGCCTCACAGTGAAAGAAAAAAATAGTTTGCTAAAAAGACTGAACGCCTTGCGTATCCGGGATGAACAATCCAAAAAACAATTCATCGAAACAATGCGGCAGTATCTGGATGACAAGGAAAAGCAGAAGGAGCCCGTTTATTCCAATATTCTGAACATTCTTATCAATCAGTTTATTCTTTACCGTGAAGAAGTAAGATTGCTGATTGACGTGAACGGAACAGTGATTCCAGTGATTGAAAGCGAAAAAGACAGCCCCGTGTATGAAAAGCTGATGAATGATACCGGCTTTGACCGTGAGTCGTATATTACAATCTCGCTGCTGAAATTTTTCAGGAAGTTCATTCTGAACAAACATTATTTTGAGTTTGTTCGTGACAACAGAATTCTGAATGAAAATGAAACCCACATTCTATCATTGTTGCGCGAAGGTATGGCTAAAACAATCACCATACGTTTCAAAGACCAGAAGCCCTATCTGATTGAAGTGACCAGGGAGAAAAAAATACACGCCGAGGCAAGATTATCTGAAATACTGATCAGGGGCGGGTATCAGGACATAAGCATGAAAACGGAGAACGGGAATATTGTGATTACTAACATTACCTCAAAAATCAAACTGGACCAATGAAACAATACCGGAAAAACCGGACAATAAGCGAAACGGGGCATTTACCGGATACACCGGAACTGTTCTGCATCAGCCGGAACCATGTTAAACATAAAAGAATGCAGAGAACTGCTGAAAGAAAAAGGCAAAACATATAATGACGATCAGGTGCAGGCCATAAGAGATTTTCTCTATCAACTGGCCCGGATAAATGTTCAATACATCAAAGAAAAACTCAGGCAAAATGAACAAAAAGGCAATATTGTACACAAGAGTATCGACGGATGAGCAAGCCATCAAAGGATACAGTCTGAATGACCAGCACGAAAAGCTGAAAGCATATTGTGCCATTAACAACATTGACGTAGCAGGTCATTTTCAGGACAATTATTCTGCGAAAAGCTTTGAAAGGCCAGCGTTCCGGAAGCTGATAGAATTTCTGAAGCAGAATAAGCGATCAGTTGATCTGCTTTTGTTTATCAAGTGGGACAGGTTTTCACGCAACGCAGGCGAATCCTACGAAATGCTGAAGGCGCTGAAAGCGTTTGATGTTGAGGCGCAGGCTACGGAGCAGCCACTCGATCTGAGTATTCCCGAAAGCAAGCTGATGCTGGCTCTATACCTTGCATCTCCCGAAGTGGAGAACGACCGACGATCGCTGAATGTGAGCGCCGGAATGCGCAGAGCAATCAAAGACGGTCGATGGGTGGTGAAAGCCCCGAAAGGATATGAGAACCGGCGCGACGAAAACAACAAGCCCATTATTGTCCCGGGCAAAGATGCAAAATATATAAAGGACGCTTTTGAAATGATTGCAACGGGGGAGTACTCGCAGGACAAAGTGAGAAAAAAGCTCAATAAAGATGGATTCAAATGCAGCAAAAACAATTTTTCTGTGATGCTCCGGAATCCGGTCTATATTGGAAAAATAAGACTCAGAGCAACCAAAGATGAAGGAGAATTGCTTGTAAAAGGCATTCATGAGCCAATGGTAGATATTGAAACCTTTTCAAGCGTGCAGGATATTCTGGATGGCAGGCGAGTAAAGAACAATCTTGCAAAAATCCACAAATCGAAACCGGAGCTTCCGTTGAGAGGATTTTTAGTATGTCCACAATGCGGTAAAACGCTTACGGG
>MEOQ01000024.1 GCA_001769275.1 Bacteroidetes bacterium GWF2_43_63
CAGGCCATAAGAGATTTTCTCTATAACCTGGCCCGGATAAATGTTCAATACATCAAAGAAAAACTCAGGCAAAATGAACAAAAAGGCAATATTGTACACAAGAGTATCAACGGATGAGCAAGCCATCAAAGGATACAGTCTGAATGACCAGCACGAAAAGCTTAAAGCATATTGTGCCATCAACAACATTGACGTAGCAGGTCATTTTCAGGACAATTATTCTGCAAAAAGCTTCGAAAGGCCAGCCTTCAAAAAGCTGATAGAATTTATGAAGCAGAATAAGCGTACCGTTGATCTTCTTTTGTTTATAAAATGGGACCGTTTCTCGCGAAATGCAGGCGAATCCTATGAAATGCTGAAGGCGCTGAAAGCGTTTGATGTTGAAGCTCAGGCAACAGAGCAGCCGCTCGATCTGAGTATCCCGGAAAGTAAGCTGATGCTGGCTTTATACCTGGCCTCGCCCGAAGTGGAGAACGACCGACGCTCGCTTAATGTGAGCGCCGGAATGCGGAGAGCAATCAAAGATGGTCGTTGGGTGGTGAAAGCGCCCAAAGGATATGAGAACCGGCGCGACGAAAACAACAAGCCCATTATTGTCCCGGGCAAAGATGCAAAATATATAAAGGAAGCTTTTGAAATGATTGCAACGGGGGAGTACTCGCAAAGTATTGCCCGAGTCAAGCTCAATAAGGAAGGTCTTAATTGCAGCATCAGCAATTTCTCATGCCTTCTGAGAAACCCCGTATATATTGGAAAAATCAAACTAAAAGCGACAAAGGATGAAGAAGAGAAGGTTGTTAAAGGAATACATGAGCCTCTCATAGATGAATACACTTTCAACGTTGTGCAGGAGATCCTTTCAGGTAAAAAAGAGAGACAAAATATTGGCAAATTACAACGGTCAAAACCCGAACTGCCGTTACGTGGTTTTTTAGAGTGTCCAAGATGTGGAAAAAAACTAACTGGAAGTGCCTCAAAAGGACAAGGTGGGCGATATTTCTATTACCATTGTTCAAAAGGGTGTGGAGAACGACACAGAGCGACTGAGGTGAACAGAATGTTTTTAAAATTGCTTGAAGAAATACAGCCAAACGAAAATGAGATCAATTTATACAATGCTGTATTAAAAGATCTCCTCTCTGAGAATGAAGCGAGCCGAAAGGAGAATTCTAATGCCGTAAGGAGTGAAATCGTAAAAATTCAGGAACGACTGGTTAATCTCCAAGACAAGTTAATCGATAATCAAATTGGAGCAATTGATTATAACGCTATTAAACTTAGATATAATTCTGAACTGAATGGCCTGCAGCAAAAGCTTGTATCCATGAGTCAATTATCCAGGGATATTTATGATCAATTGGTTTTAAGCCATTCGTTCCTGCAAAACTTACCGTTGAAATTCCAGAATTCGAGTCTGGAAGTACAACAGCGCATTTTAAGTTCGATATTTCCCGGAAAGTTGGTTTATTCTGAAAATAAAGTTCGAACTACAAAAATTAATGAAGTTGTACAGCTTTTTACTAATACTAGTGCGGGTTTTAGCAGAAATAAAAAAGGACAATTCCGGCCTGTTTCAGAATTGTCCTTTAGGGTAGCCCCGACAGGAATCGAACCTGTATCTAAAGTTTAGGAAACTTCCGTTCTATCCATTGAACTACGGGGCCAGGCTACAAAGATACGCAAAAAGTGAAATATGGAATTTAGTAGCAGTAATAACAGATGAATATAAACTACAAAGAAAATATATTGTACTTTCTGAAATACAAAACAAATAGTGGATTAGGTTGTGTGAGAGCGTGATGAAGCTTAAAGCTTAAGCGATCAACGCCATGCACCAACTCTTGCAAGTTGTACTTTGTTTTCTTCAACGCTCACGATAGCAATCGTGACAGGTCGCTTCACGACGCAGAGAGGTTGAAGAAGGCGACAAGCCAAGCCCCATGCTCCATGCTCTGTGCCTCATGCCGCCTGCCTCATGCGCTACGCGCTGATATTATTCAGAATCCCCAGATAATTGGAGTAGCGTTCCTCATGAATTTTTCCGGCTTCGGCAGCATCACGCACGGCACATCCGGGCTCATGCTGATGGGTGCAGTTTGCGTAGTGACATTGTGGAATATATTCTTTGAATTCGCGAAACCAGTGACCCAGCTCCCAGGGCGCGAAATCGACTACGCCAAATTCCTTGATGCCCGGAGTATCGATAATGAGTGTTTCGTCGGGCAGCATATACATGCGTGCAAAAGTTGTTGTATGCTTGCCTTTGTGATGGGCAGCGGAAATATTTCCTATTTTTATTTTCTGGTCGGGCGCCAGTGCTTTGATGAGCGTCGATTTGCCAACACCGCTGTGACCAGCCATCAGTATGGTTTTGCTTTTAATAATATTTCTGAATTCCTCTGTATTTGTTCCTTCAGTAGATGAAACCATTAGAGTTGGATATCCTGCCACTTGATAAATCTCGTTGTAATATTCCACAACGCTCATTTCATCTTTAAACAAATCAAGTTTATTAAATACAATCAGCGCCGGAATGTTGTAAGCTTCGGCTGTTATCAGAAAACGATCAATAAAACCGGTGGATGTACGCGGAAGTATCGGTGTTGCAACAATTACGGCCAGATCAAGGTTTGCTGCCAGAATATGTGTTTGACGCGACAAGTTTGTTGCTCTTCGGATAAGAACATTTTTTCTTTCTAAAACATCATTCACTCTGCCTGTAGCGTTTATTTCATCTACCTCGAAAAGCACCCTGTCTCCTACAGCAACTGGATTGGTTGTCTTCAGCCCCTTCAATCGCAGGTTGCCTTTGAGCGAACATTTATACATTTTACCATTTGTATAAACATCGCACCAGCGGCCGGTTGAGCAGATTACAAGTCCTTCCATGTTATGCGTTTTTTTGTTTTGAATTCTTCGTTTGTTTGTTAGCCTGACTGGATTTTTTGTCACAGATTATTCTCCAATCAGAAATATTCTGTATGATGCTGCAGTCGGCCTTGATTTTATAGGTTGACGCAGGATGAAGGCTGGAAGCCAGTCTCCGGGCATCGGCGGCGTACCCTTCTTTCTCAAGTAATGCTCCGGCCAGGGCGCGTGTAACCGGTTTGTAGGCGAGTGCATAATTGGCCAGCTGATTTCGGTAGCCTTCGTTCCACGATCTGAAAAGCTGTTCCATTATTCCAAAAATATCGGCTTTTGATTTTTGTGCAATACTATTTACCGATTCCAATGTATCGAGAAACTGCATGATTTCATGGTTGTAGCGCGACGGATCCAATTTCGATCGTTTGAATCGCACTATAATTCTCCCATGCTTTTGTGCTGGCCGCATCTGTGTGATGGAAATGTAATATTCTTTGCGACTCTTTGCAGTGGGCACTAACCCCCATTTTTCCCAGACTGATGGCCCTGTTTCGTAACCACATACTTTGTTGCGGTAATTACAAATGGCACTGATGATTTCCTGCGGAGAAACGGCTTTTTTAGAATTTTCAGCAGTAGTAAAACGTCCGCGCATTACGCGGGAAACTTCGCCTTTTTGCACCAGTCGGTTCATCTCGATAACCATGGCGCTGTGCCTCAGCTGCGTATTGGCCAGTTCGCTGTAGCCAAAGACCTTTCCTGCCGGAAAACGACTTATGGCTTCACGAAGAATATCGGCTCTGGTCATGTAAACTTATTTTCGCAAATATACAGAATATATTAACTATGAAGAAAATAAATAGTGATACTATCTATAATTGCTTTTTCAGCGAAAACAACATTCCATTCCATCTGTTCGGCCGAAACGTAGAGTCTGTCTTAAAATACCGTATTGTTACGACATTCCACCGTTCCGGCCACAATTAACCCTCGAAGAGTTCCGAACTCTTCGAGGGTTTTCTAAACAAGCCGGAACATGGAACCGTCGTAACAACGGCAAAAACAACGGTTCCATGTCCTTCAGCGTCTTCGTCGCTTGAGAACGGTGGAATGTTGTTTTTGTAGATGGATTCTTTTTGTGACATTCTTTTAAACCGGCCGAATCTTTTGAATGTTGCAACATCGCTATGTTTATTTTAAACCGCAGCGGTAATTATTTAATAGCTATACTAAACGCTTTGTTTCAACTTTTCAGCTTCGGATTGTTCCGGTGCCTTTCGGAATCTCTTTTGGCCTTGCGTTCGAGATTATCGACAAGCGCTTCTTCGAGATTCACGCCGCACTGATTGGCCAGGCAAACCAGCACAAACAACACGTCGGCCATTTCTTTTTTGAGTCCATCCGGATCTTCGCCTTCTTTATAGGATTGTTCGCCAAACTGGCGCGACATGTGCCGGGCCAGCTCTCCGACTTCTTCCATCAATATAGCCGTATTTGTAAGTTCGCTGAAATACCGCACCCCATGCCGCTTTATCCAGGCATCCACTTTTTCCTGAAGCTCTTCGATGGTCATACTTCTTTGTTTTTTGAATCCATTATGATGGTCACCGGTCCGTCGTTAACCAGACTTATTTTCATGTGGGTTCCGAATGAGCCGGTGGAAACTGGTTTTTGAATAGTCTTTTCCAGTTTCTGAATAAATTTTTCAATCGTAATTTCAGCTCTCAGAGGCTCCATAGCTGCTATATAGGATGGGCGATTGCCTTTGCTGGTAGAAGCCAGCAGCGTGAATTGACTGACAACCATAACATCACCTCCAGCCTGAGTTACATCTATATTCATCACGCCGTTTTCATCATCGAAAATGCGAAGTCCCGCGATTTTTTTCACCATCCATTCCATATCATCTTCGTTGTCTTCCTGATGAATGCCGAGCAACACAAGAAGGCCCTGTCCGATGGCAGAAACAATCTCTCCTTCAACAGTAACGCAGGCACCTGTGACACGCTGAATAACAGATTTCATGTCTTTTAGATTATTGTTTTTTTCTCTTCTTATTCTTTTTCTCCAGAGCAATTCTTTCTTTCATTGTTTCATACACCATCATGGAATCGCAACAGGCACTGTCGGGAATGAGCGCAAAATTGAGATAAACCGGATTGTGGTCGGAATGCGTAAATCCCATATCGATGGTTTTAACTTCGTTTACGTCAATATTGGGAGAGCACAGAAAATAATCGATGATGGTGGTGGTCGTAGTGCTTTTCTGATACGAAATATTCACATCGCGGTTGGTTGGAGTGCTGTGATCGTAAACCCATTTCCATTCTTCAGGCAAAAAATCATTGTTTACAGAAGTCCCCACCAGCCGGACTTTATCGCCTGTTTTGATTTCAGCCGGATTGAATCCCGGCGGATTCTGATTCCAGTCGCCGCCTGCAATCACATAGTGTCCGCGGCTGTAAAGATCGAGCACAAAGCTTCGAAGAAAGAGGAGTTCCGCAATACGGATGTCGCCCGCATCGCTGAAGGCGGAATTGTGCGTGTTTATCACATACAGATCTTTTTTGCTGTCAAGCTCGTAACGCATGATAGTGAAGCAGCGATCCAGAAAAAACACACTCATTGGCCACGAGTAACTTCCGGGATATGAGATTCGTTGCGCCCATTCAGGGATATAGCGCGAAAAGGTCATCATGCCGGAATATACTTTTGCCATAGGGTTGAAAAGCGGAAATGGCACATACGGCACATCGTAATTTACGGCACTCGACGAGCTGAAGTCAGGAAGGGCCTGCATCAGCGAACTATCCTGATGTGAATAAAAAGACCTTCGCGCATCGAAATCGACTTCCTGAAGCAATAAAAAATCAACACTGTCCATGGCCGATACAATGTTGAAAACCGCATTCAGATACGACTTATACAACTCTTTGTCAGGGCGCATATTTTTACCGCCTTCGTAAAAAAAGTCCATTTCCTTGCCCAGTCCGCAATAGCCGATGTTCCAGGAGATCATCGAAATGTTCTCGTCGGGAAACAGCCACGCATTGCGGCCTTCAGTGATTTTAAGGGTGTCGGTAACCGGAGGCGTAAAATTGCGGTTGGAGTTAATGGCAATCACCGTTGCAAAATAGCCAATGATCAGCCCTGCAACAACCAGGACAACAATCAGGATAATTTTCAGAACACGACGGATTTTTTTCCACATAATTCAGGAATAATTTTTGTAAAAATACATTTTTTAAATTTTCCCGATATTTGTAAAAATTTCCAATGAAACCAGCTTTGATTTTATTGTTTTCGCTCATACTGTTTTCGTCTGCTAATAAAGTGGATGCCCAGGATCATTGGAAAAGCTTAATGCTGTCTGCAAAATTTACCACCAATCAAGGCGTGTTGCCTTACCGGATGTATGTGCCGGACTCAATTGGCCCGGACGAGAAACTACCTTTTGTGCTTTTTCTGCATGGAGCGGGGGAGCGCGGTGATGATAATGAAAGTCAATTATTCAATGGCGTCCGTCATTTTATGAATGACAGCATCCGGCAGCAGTTCCGTTGCATCATTCTTGCGCCGCAATGTCCGCTGAGTGCCCGTTGGGTCGAAGTTGACTGGTCAAAGCCATCGCACCGGATGCCGCCACGTATTTCTGTTCCGCTAGGGCAGACATTTTCGCTGATAGACTCATTAATTGAAATTTTGCCGGTTGACACCAGTCGAATTTACGTAACAGGCCTTTCTATGGGCGGTTTCGGCACCTGGGATGCACTTGCCCGCAGGCCTGATTTTTTTGCGGCAGGTATGCCTGTTTGCGGCGGCGGTGATGAAACTTCTGCCTGTCTGATGGAAAATATTCCTGTAAAAGCATTTCATGGAAAGCTCGATCATCTGGTGATTCCATCGCGCACAGCAAACATGGTGAATGCTGTGAATCAGTGTGGTGGCTTGGCAGAGTTTGTTTTATTTCCCAATCTGGGACATCTTTGCTGGGAACAGGTTTACTCCAATGTTGAAAACATCCGCTGGTTGTTTCTTCAGAAACGGGATAAATAATTATTTTTGCCGCAAAAAGTTTTGAGACTTTTCAAATCAGAAAAACCGCCGCGCGATTATTTTCAGTATGTCTGGTTATTACTGGGCACACTTGTGTTATTCACCGTTTTATCGTTTTCAAATGCGAAAATCAGCATCGGGTCTTATGAATTAAAAGATTCGGGCATCCGGAAATTCTTTTACCCCGAAGTGCTGCCGCTGGCTCAGGCCGCCGATTCCATTGTACAGGATGGTTCAGGAGAAAAAGTAGATTCTTCGGCGCAGAAATTTCTGCTGATAGGTGACTCCATGCTTGAGTTCCTACGAATCCGGCTTGGCGATTACGCCCGCAAAAACGGACATTCAGTCAATACTGTAATTTGGTATAGCTCTTCATCGCTTTGGTACGGCCAATGCGATACATTGAAGCATTTCATCAACAAGCATAAACCGACCTATGTCCTTCTTGTGCTGGGCGCCAATGAATTGTTTATTAAAGATATTACAACAGAACGTGCGGAATATGTTAGAAATATCATTGCACAGATGGATACGCTGCCGTTTGTCTGGATCGGGCCTCCCAACTGGAAAGACGACACAGGTATCAATGATTTGATTTTGCGCTATGCCGGAAAGGACCGATACTTCCCGTCAAAGAATCTCTCGTACGAACGTACAAAAGACGGGGCGCATCCAAAGCGTGAATCTGCCTACAAATGGATGGATTCGGTTGCGGTGTATCTGCAGACCGAAGCACGCTACAAAATTCTGATGACACCTCCTGACACTTTTCTGAATAAAGTGCCACCTACTGAAATTCTTCAACCCAACGCACCTTTCTGATGAATTGGAGTAACATAATTCACGACATACTTTTTTATAAACCCGCTGCGCCCATTTTGTTCAACAGCGGGACTTTCTGGTTGCTGTTCATTCTGGTTTTGTCGGTCTATGCTGCTATTTATCGCAACAACACTGCCCGTACACTGTTTCTGCTGGGTTTCAGTGTTTTCTTTTATTATAAATCAAGCGGTATTTATGTTCTGTTGCTGATCGGAACCCTTGTGTTTGTATATCTTCTCACACAATTTATGTTCCGTCAGAAAAATCCAAAGATTAAAAAATGGCTGTTGGTTCTTAATGTCATCGTTGCACTGGGATTTCTGGTCTATTACAAGTACACAAATTTTCTGCTCGACAATTTTGCCATGATCTCCGGCGGGGAGTTCGAGGCAGCTGATATTTTTCTGCCGGTGGGTATTTCGTTTTACACTTTCCAGATTCTCAGTTATGTTATTGATGTTTACAGAGGTGATCTGGAGCCGGAAAAGGATTTTTTCAACTATGCGTTTTACATCACCTTTTTCCCACAACTTGTTGCCGGTCCTATAGTCAGGGCGAGTCAGTTTCTGCCTCAGCTCAAAGGGCATGTTACCATTCATCCCGATGAAGTGCAGAAAGGTTTTTTTCTGATCATGCAGGGTTTGTTCAAAAAAGCTGTACTGGCTGATTATGTATCGCAATACAATGATCTGATTTTCTCAGCTCCGGCAACCTACAGTGGTTTTGAAAACCTGATGGCGGTGTATGGCTACACCCTGCAGATTTACTGCGATTTCAGTGGTTATAGCGACATGGCCATCGGTATTGGGAAAATGATGGGTTTCGATCTGGGAATTAACTTCAATAAGCCTTATCAGTCGCTGAATATTACCGAATTTTGGCGGCGTTGGCACATTAGTCTTTCAACATGGTTGCGCGATTATCTCTATATTCCGCTGGGCGGAAACAGAAAAGGAAAGTTAAGAACCTATATCAATCTTTTTATCACAATGTTGCTTGGCGGGCTCTGGCACGGACCTTCGTGGCAGTTTGTTTTTTGGGGCGGCATGCATGGCATTGGTTTGTCCATTCATAAGCTGTGGAAAACCTATGTAATGCCAGGCGAAATAGATTCAAAATGGGGTTCAAGGATTTATAAATTCTTTGCCTGGTTTATTACTTTTCATTTTGTTGTATTTCTCTGGATTTTCTTTAGAGCGCAAAGTTTTCAGCTTGCCTGGGAAATGATTGGGCAGATTTTCGGAGCGATGGATTGGGCTTATTTGCAGCCATTCTGGAGTGTCCGATATGTTTTTGTAATAATGATGCTGATTGGTATTGCCATTCACGCTGTGCCGTCACGAATGTTCCCGAAAATGGAAAACACGTATGTACGTTTGCCTTTTATAGTAAAGGCCATTGCCTTTGTAGTGCTTATTCAGCTGGTTATTCAGTTCAAAAGCGAATCGGTGCAGCCGTTCATTTATTTCCAGTTTTAATTACAACCTTTACCCAAACTTCGTCGAACCTTTAAACTTCGTCGAAGTTTAAAGGTTGTAATTAAAACGTAAACCACTTGTAGTTATACAAGCCATCGAGCAGTCGCTTTTCTTTTTCTTCTTTGCTGAGGGCTTTGTATGCGGCTTTTTCGGCTTCAAAAGCGGCGCGTTCTTCTTCGCGCTTGCGTTCTTCTTCGGCGCGGATGGCATCCTGTTCGGCTTTGATGACGGCCTGGTCTGCTTCCCATTCCGCTTTGGCGCGATCGGTCAAAAATGGCTCTGCAACAGCCGGGAACAGTTCGAGAAGCAAGTGATCTTTTTCTGAATTAACCAGATTGCGATCGCCGTATTGTGTCAAAACCTTGTTGGGCTGCGGCTTGTAGTTGGCCGTGTTGTAAGGAACTTCTTCGCGCGAGCCGGTAATCTTTTCGCGGAAATCAGGATCAACAGGAACCGGAGTCTGGCCGTATGAGCCCTTTACAAGATTTACGTATTGTGTGTTTACATTGGTGTACCAGGGCAATCCTTTGTTTTCGTCAAGAATGCAATTTACCGCCTGAACGCCAACAATCTGACTGGTAGGTGTAACCAGAGGCACAGATCCGGCTGCAGTTCGTACTGCAGGAACAGCCAGGAGAACGCGCGGGAGCAATTCATCCATTTTGACTGCTTTGAGCTGCGCCAGCATATTGGTGTACATGCCTCCCGGAATCTGCGCGTTCTTCACCATTTCGTTCGGAGCAGGGAAATTGAAATAGGCTTCAATTTCGTTACAGGCCTGCAGTACATCTTCGTAATTTTCTTTTTCAACGGAACTGATAGCCCGGTCGAATACTTTTTCCATCTCTGTTGGCAGCTTGTCTTTTACGAGATCGAAGCTTTTCGGGAACATTTTGTAGCTGTCGTATTCGTCCATCTGGTGCCTGATTTCCTCAAGTTTGTCACTGAGTTTTTTCAGTACTTCGATGTTGACATTGGTTTCGTATCCAAGTTTCTTACAGAACAGATGAATAATTTCGTAAGCAGGTGCAGCACTACCTCCGGCAAAAGGCATCATGTTCGTATCGATGATGTCGGCACCGTTCATCATGGCGGTAAGCACCGAAGCCAGCCCGTAGCCAGGGGTTGAGTGAGTATGAAAATCAACAGGAATTTTTACGTTGTTTTTGAGCGCGCGGATAATTTTGGCAGCACTCACGTGATCAACCAGTCCGGCCATGTCTTTCAGTGTGATCATGTCGGCGCCCATGGCTTCAATTTCTTTTGCTTTGCCAACAAAGTAGTCAACCGTAAATACCGGGGGTTTCGGTTTTTCTTTAATCAGTCCGAAGAATTTTTTCTTAAGTTCGAGCTTGGGATCAACAGTATAGCTGATAGTTCCGTCGGCGATGCCGCCATATTTTTTTACATATTCAACAGAGCTTTTAATATTGTTCATGTCGTTCAATGCATCGAAAATGCGGAGAATGTCAATACCAGTCGACATGGCGTTTTTGATGAACCCTTCAATAACGCTTTCAGGATATGGATTGTAGCCAAACAAATTGCGTCCGCGCGACAAAGCGGTAAGTTTTGAAGAATCTCCAATGCCTTCTTTTATTTTGGCAAGTCTTTCCCATGGATCTTCATTCAGGTATCTCATAATGCTGTCGGGAACAGCGCCACCCCACACTTCCAATGCATAAAAACGGGCTTCTTTGAACAACGGCAAAACATGATCAACCTGTGCCTGGTTCATGCGGGTTGCAAACAATGATTGCTGGCCGTCGCGCAGTGTGAGATCTCTTATTTTCAATTCTTTCATATTCTCAGCTATTAATTGCACGAATTTACAACTATTTTGAGAGACTACAGGGTTTTTTAACCCGTGATAAGTATCAGTATTATGTGGAAAATGGATTTTGCTTTCGTATTTTTGCATAAATTCTATAAAATATGAAATCAGACATTCAGATTGCCCGTGAAACACCAATCAAGCTTATTGTTGAAATAGCAAAGCAATTGGGAATAAATCCCGATGACTTGGATCTGTATGGGAAGCATAAAGCAAAAATTCCGCTTAGTTATATTGATGAAGAGAAAATTAAAAAATCGAAGCTGATTCTTGTGACTGCCATTACTCCAACGCCGGCTGGTGAAGGGAAAACCACAACTTCTATTGGATTGGCAATGGGTTTGAACCGCATTGGGAAAAAAGCAACTGTTGTACTTCGCGAACCTTCACTGGGACCTGTTTTTGGTGTGAAAGGCGGCGCTGCAGGCGGTGGTTATGCACAGGTGATTCCGATGGAAGACATCAATCTGCATTTCACGGGCGATATGGCGGCTATTGAAAAAGCAAACAATCTTTTATCTGCATTGATTGACAACAATCTTCAGAACACAAAAAATAATTTAAACCTTGATCCACGCACCATAAGCTGGAAGCGTGTGATGGATATGAATGACCGATCGCTGCGTGATATTGTAATTGGACTTGGTGGAACAGCCAATGGAATTCCGCGCGAAACGGGATTTAATATTACAGCAGCATCCGAAGTCATGGCTATTCTGTGTATGGCTGCCGACAAAGACGATCTTGAGAAAAGGCTGGGTAATATTTTTATCGGGTTCACCTTCGACAAAAAACCTGTATATGCACGCGATCTGAATGCGCAGGGCGCTATGGCTGTGTTGCTGAAAGACGCTATTATGCCCAATCTGGTGCAAACACTCGATAACACACCAGCCATTATTCATGGAGGACCATTTGCCAATATTGCGCAGGGAACGAATTCCATTATTGCTACCAAAACAGGATTGTCTCTTTCAGAATTTGTAGTTACCGAAGCCGGTTTTGCAAGCGACCTGGGGGCGGAAAAGTTTTTCGATATCAAGTGCCAGGCGGGAGGATTAATGCCAAATGCTGTTGTAATTGTTGCAACGGTTCGTGCATTGAAATACCATGGCGGCGCGAAGAAAGAACAGTTTTCAGTTCCTGATGCAGAGCTGGTTCGCAAAGGTCTTCCAAATCTCGAAAAGCATATCGAAAACATGAAAATGTTTGGCTTCACGCCTGTTATTGCGATTAATAAATTCGATACAGACAGCGAAGAAGAAATAAAAGTAATTGATGATTTTTGTAAATCACAAAATGTGCCGATGGCTGTAAACGAGTCCTGGGCCAAGGGTTCAGAAGGTGCTGTGGCACTTGCCGAAACTGTTATAAGTCAGGCAAAGTCATGTCCGTCCTGCTTTAAACCGCTCTATGACAAAAACTGGGATGTGGAAAAGAAAATCAGCACCATTGTTACAAATATGTATGGAGCAAAGGATGTTGAGTATTCGCTGAAAGCGCGTAAGGATCTTCAGAACATCGTTTCGCTGGGCCTCGATAAATTAGCTGTGTGCATGGCAAAGACACAGAATTCATTGTCCGATATTCCCGAATTGCGTGGCCGCCCGAAAGATTTTACGGTGAATATTCGTGAAATCGAAATTTCTTCTGGTGCAGGCTTTGTTGTTCCGATTGCCGGAACCATCATGCGTATGCCGGGATTGCCCGCTATTCCTTCTGCCGAAAATATTGGCTTCGACGATGACGGAAATGTGACCGGGCTGTTTTAAATATAAGACATCCGATTAGAGATTTTTGATTTTTGAAGGAGTTCAAAAGTTTGAATTTTTATTCGAGAATTCGAATTTCAAATCGCAAATCAAATCGCAAATCAGATCATAAATCTAAAATCGGATATCTCAAATCATTTCGGCTCATGTGCTACCGAAATCAGCATGTTCTGAAATTGGCGTAAATGCAGGTCGAACGCTTGCTGTTTTGATTTCAGCCGGATAAATCCTTTCGCTGTTGCTTTTTTCAATTCAAAAGGATCAATGTGAATGTTGCCTCGCAGGGTGATGTATCGTTTGCCGTAGGCTTTAAAAATGGCTTCCTTGAAAGTCCAGTATGCAACGGCATTTTCGAGGTTTTCTTCTTTTTTCCACTCTTCGTGTTCCTGCACATCCATGAATTTCTGCGTTACTTTCAGAATTTTCGGATGGATGGGTTCAATGTCGAGTCCTTGCAGCAGCTTCATGTCCTGCGAAATCAATACCGCTGAATAATCAGAGCAATGCGAGATGCTGATGGAGCGCTGCGGATTTACTAAATAGGGCTTATTGTTGTCGTCGTAAAAAATACGATATATGTAATCGGCTTTGACAAGATTTCGGATCAGAGCCCGGTAGCTCAGCCATTGGCGCCGCCGCGTGTCGTTTCCAAATGATGCCAGCGTGTCGAATTCTTCTTTATTGAGAAATAACATGGAAATAAGTTCATCTACACTTTCGGTGATGTGCCACAGACCCATTTGCAGGTCCGGATGAATCCATTCGTGATAAACAAGAGGCATAGGTGAAAATCAATGCATAATTACGATTTCTTTTTCAGAAACACCGTTTTCGAATTGGAATTTCAGAAAATAAAATCCGCTTGGCAAATCACCCGTTTCAATATTTGTTTCTGCTGTTGCCTGCAAAACAACACGTCCTTGGAGGTCGCATAAATACATCTGTTCCGGGCGTTCCGTTGTTGTATATTGAATATTGATTGTTTCATTTGCCGGAACAGGAAATACCGAAACCAGTTGTTGAACATCCATGTCTTCGCCGGAGGTTGATCCCCAGATTGAATATACCCATTCAGGCTGGTCAACAAACGGATTCCGGTTATGCTGAATGCCATATACATCGTTGTTCCGGTCAATTTCTTTGGTGCTCACCGTATCGGATGCATGCCACTGCAATAGCATGTTTTCGGTCCAGGCGCTCAGATCGCCGCTGCTGAACGATTCTCCTGTCCAGGAGGGCATTTCGTCTTTGTAGCGCACACACATGTAAAAGTAAATGCGTGCAAAATCGCCTTTGAAACTATCGATGGGTTCGAAGACTGTGCCTGTGTAGCCGGGAAAACTGCAGGGGCCAAGTTTGCTGCCGTTCTGCGAAGTCCATGATGCAGCACTCACCTCTCCAAACGGATAATTGCTGCGCTGACCGTTTACCTTTCCATCGGTGGGAACTACGTGAAACATGTCACTGTACATGGGCGAAGAGCCACCAAACCAGCTTTGCGGAACCGAATGCTCGCGGTTGTAGCAATCGCCTTCGCTGCTGTAGTTTCCACACTGGTCGGTAACAAATGTAAATTCATAGGGCGGCGTTCCGCCCGGAATATCGCTGTACATATCCCATACTTTTCCGTTGGTTTTTTTATCGGTTGTCTGATAAACATCCCACAAATCGTCGTAAGAACTGCTCACAAAGCCAGCTGATATAATGTTATGCAAGGCGATTTTCAGCGCGCTTCCAGAAAGCCCTTCGGCATCATCGTAATATCCAGCGGGTGGCTGCGCAACTGCAAACAATGGCAGTATAAAAGCAAAGAACAAAAACCAGTTTTTCATATTGCAAAAATAACATGTAAAGGTACGAAATTACTGATGGAATGCAACAGTTTTTTAAAAGTTGCTATGTCTTTTTTTGAAGCGCTGAAATCAATTATTACCACATTTTAATTTTTTCAACAAAGTCCGGAAATACCGGGTTTCCTGTTCATTAATGCTATGTGAAGCGGAGCGGACAAGCTGTTGGGGGTAAAAGCACTCTCCGGCTATGATCCCGTGTCCTTTTTTCAGTTGGACGATTGGATATTGTTGAGTTCTTTACCTTTTTTATCATTCAAAAGCTTGTTATGCCAGAAATTAAGTGGGCAAAGCCCATCGTGAGAGTTAATTTAGGGTTAAATATTATTGTAAATTCTGGGTGAGATGTGGGAGTCATTTTTGAATATTCGATTTATCTTATTTTAGTGATCATTGGCCGTTGTTTGTTTTTGATTTATTTTATATTATTTAAGTATAAGTAAATCAATAGCATAGGTTAAATGTAAAAATTGGTATTATATTTTCGAAACAAGAAAAAGCATTGTAAATATCCAAATATGATAGATAAAGCATATGAAAAAAATGATAAAAAACAACAGGTGTCTGAACGTGTTTGTAGATGAGGTATTCAATTGTCTTGTGCTTGCAAAAATGCATCAAATCTACGGTATAGGAGGCTGGATAAAATTTGTAATAGTTGATTGATCGTGTTATATTTGCCGTCTGCAATTAGATAAAACGAATAAAATCATGTTTCTGCATACGTATTTTAAAGACAAATAAGGTGATTAAACTTTTAACGCTGTTTCTGGCAATATTATCGGGTCCTGTTCTGGCAACTACGTTCATAACTGTGAACTGTGGCAGCTGGGATGATTATCATACATGGCAGGGTGGAAATATTGGCCCTTTGAATGGCAACAGCAATGTGATCGTTATTTCTGCCTGCGATGCAGTAATCCTCGACAATGATATTGAGTTCGGAAATGGCTGTGAATTGAATGTTGCCGGTTGTCTCGTGATTAACGGCAATCTGACTGCGATGAACAATCTGGTGATTAACGTTTCAGGCAGCCTGACGATCAATGGAAATATAAACGTGAAAAATGACGGTGAGCTTTCTGTTTTCGGAAATGTAACGGTCTCCGGTGATGTTGTTTTCAACAACAATGGTGTTATCGATATGAATTCAGGTTATCTTGATATTGGTGGAAATCTGAGCGGAGGATCTGGGGGCAATATTACTGGAGCCGGTGTTATTGACATTGATGGCTCCAACACTTTTGACATTACTCCGCCTGCCGGAGTGACTGTTAACGCTGGTCTGCCGGTATCCCTTATTGATTTTTCTGCCGAATGTGTGAGCGATATGGTTTTTCTAAATTGGACAACGGCTACAGAAATTAACAGTGCATATTTTCTGATTCAACGAAGCAGTGATCTGAGCCTGTGGCAGGATATATCACAGGTGTCTGCAGCCGGCAACAGTAACATTCTTCTGAATTACACACACACTGATCAACAGCCACTCGAAGGCAATAATTATTATCGCATCGTTCAATTCGATTTCGACGGTGGATTTGAAGTTTTTGGTCCAGTGAGCCCGGATTGCAGCAGTGGTAGAATGATGACTGAAATATATCCGAATCCGTTTACCGAATCACTGGTGATCAGCTTTCAGGATATAGTTATGCAGAGTGTAATGGTTATTTTGACTGACATGAAAGGCCGTATTCTGCTTAGATATGAACTCAGCGAGGACGAAGTCGCTCAGAATATGCTGACCCTACATGTGAATGATATTCCGGCCGGCATTTATTTTCTCACCGTATCGGGTGATAATTTTTCTGAGTCTGTAAAGATTCTGAAGGAAGCTGATAAAGGTCAATAATTTTTTAATAGAACTTCGGGTCGTTGCTGTTGATTATTTTTCACTTAATCAGGCTTCCGATGTAGCCGAGGCTCCTATACATGCTACTCCTCCGGAGTCGTTGTTTTGTTGTGATGATAATCTATAGACCTGTGACTCCTCCGAAGCCGGCTGGACCATTATGAGACTGTCTAAAAAAAGCGTATTGTTACGACAATCCATTTTCCGGCCTGTTTAGAAAACCCTCGAAGAGTTCCGAACTCTTCGAGGGTAAATTGTGGCCGGGACCATGGAATGTTGTTTTTGTTTTATAGCCTACTTGAATCAGCCTCTTTCTTCGATCCGAAAACAATGTTTTAATGCGAAACCATGAAGGAGACTTGCTTTGAACCATTGATGGATAAGTAATACATTCCGTCATCGAAATCAGCAATCTGCAGATCAAATTCTGTTTTTACCCAATGTCCGGTTTCAACGATTGCACCGAGGGCGTTGTAAATGCTGTAGGTAGCGTCGATGGAAGATTCGTCGGTTGAAATATGGAGAATTTCAGTAGCAGGACTTGGATAAACATTGAGCCAGGGGAGTTTTTGGTCAAGAAAATCTACGGGCAATGTCTGGCTATAATCAAAATTGCCGTCAAAATCAGTCTGCTTAATTCTGTAGTATGCAAGTCCCTGCACTGGGTTTTCATCCATGAAGAAATAACTCACAATTTCATTGCTGTTTCCGGAGCCATCCATGGTTGCCAGCGGTACGTAGCTGAATCCATCGGTTGAACGCTCAATGGTGAAAAAGTCGTTGTTGGTTTCCGATGCAGTTTTCCAGATGAGTTCGACCCCCGATTTTTTTACCGAAGCACTGAAATCAAGAAAGGTTACGGGCAGAACAATTGAGCAATCGAACGAAGCGCCATCTGACAATTTAAAATCAAGAGTGTAGGAATTTGGATTGTTTTTGTTCCATTCATTAATCATGATATAATACATTTTTCCTGTTTCAACTTTTATTTCGGACACCCATTGATCGCCATACACATCTTCGGACATGTCGCCGGAATGTTTTCTTAATCCTGTTTTTCCCGGAGGAGCATAAAACGCATGTGAACAGCGGATCGGAGAGGAAAGCTCGCCGCATTCTTCGACCTGATAAATGGCGAAATCCATATCACTGTTTCCCAGCGGTGTGATTTCGAATTCCATGGTGCCTCCGCTTGAGACTTTTACTTTGTACCATTCGCTGTAACTTTCGGCCAGAGCGCAGCTGCCGCAGGCTTCCGAGATAAGCCCCGGCCCGAACATTTGCGATGAAACAGTGTAGTCGTTGCACAGCGGAATAGCTCTTACGCAGTCGTTGTTGTAATTCAGGTCCGGGCCTGCGACTGAGGGTATTTCCAGCAATTCTATTTCCCAGCCTTCCCAATAACCTGAATTGGATCCATTGGAATTGAATGTAAAAGTAAGACAGCCGCTTTCGTCGGACGATTGAAAAACGCCTGAATTGTAATTTCCACTCAAAGTCCGTACGGTTGGAAGATTGCCGCAGCCACTCCACAGAACGGTACTATACTCTGAAGGACCGTCGCGGACATATAGCTGATCATTGCAAATTGCTGCTGCATATTCAACAGACAGAACGTTTATAGTGGCTTGAATGATATTGTTTGTTGATTTTGGGCAAAAAGTTCTGAACACTTGTTGTATGTCGTTGGAATAAGCGTTTGCCGGTCCGCTATTGTCAAAATAGGTGCCTGCATTGGTTGTGGTTATACATTGACCAAGATTGGTGCTTTGCATTCCCTTCGTGGTGTGAAAATACGGTCCGCCTTCTGTCTCAGGGCAAATGCCGCAATCGAAGGGGCATGTAAGGCATGATTCTCCTGATCCGCAATAGAAATCACCGCAATAATCAAGGTAACTTTCAGTGATACTCAGATCAAAAGTTCCTGTCGCTTCCGTTGCGATGCCGAGCCAGTAATTTCCATGGGTCAGATTGGTCCAGTTGGCTATTTCGGAGGGAGCCATACACTGGGCGCCGCTGATTTCTGCTGAGCCGTCGAGGCAGGAGTAATCGTATATTAATAAGTATTGCACATCCGGGAATGTTGCGTTTTGCATGGTAACATCAATTGTATTCATTCCCCCGGTGAGCGAAATCGAGTACCAGACTGTGTTTCCTGCATCGAAGCA
The DNA here is from genome assembly GCA_001769275.1 of Bacteroidetes bacterium GWF2_43_63. NCBI lineage: Bacteria > Pseudomonadati > Bacteroidota > Bacteroidetes bacterium GWF2_43_63. The sequence continues at coordinate 18,698 of MEOQ01000024.1, forward strand.
ATCCGAAGTCAGGTCGTCTTTGGCGCCAACATTCGATTGTCCGGTCAGAAACGAACCATCAGGCAGAGCCGTGTATGCCGTTACGGGATAATCGTTGGCAACAGCCGGAGCTGCACAATTGATGCTGGCGGCCCAGCCGGTGCTTACAACAAGACTGTTCGAAACAAACACGAATGTAATGCAGCAGCAATTCGATTTGATCAGGCCAGCTGCGGGATTGGTAATGTCAGGTGTTCCCGTCGCACTATTCCCGAAGTACACATATAAATTGTCTCCGGCCATCAGACTCACGCTAGTGAACAGCACTGAAATAATGGAGTTACTGTTCGATTGAAATGTAATGGTGTCATTAAAATCATTGGTGTAGTTTCCAGCTATGCCCCCATTATCGTAGAAGTTGCCGCTGCAGGTGCTCACATAATTTTGAGACCCCATGTTGTAATCCTGACTGAATGCGGTTGACAGAACAGCTGTGAGCATTAATGAGATAAAAATTCTTTTCATAAGACCTCCTCTTTATGATTGAAAATTCCGTTGATTGACTTTGTCTGAAAATTGTACTACGCGTACTGAAAAGGAATGGAAAATTTGCGCGTTTACAGATCCGGCGGATGATTGATTCTGTTTCGGACAATAGAATAGCTGGCGACAAATGATTTTCCAATACGAAAATTACCCGTGAACATATAAGGGCGCACACGAGTACTGCTGGTTCTGTAAACCCGCATTCCGCATATGGTTGCAACGATACCGTATATTAATGCAACCAGAAATAAATTCGTGTAAATGTTTGTCATGTGCTGCCCGTTTATTCAGTTGACAAGTTATGCCAAATGAAAGGGAAGCTCAAGCGTTAAATTTTTCCCAGCTACGATAAATATTAATTAGTAGGTTAAAAACGCCTATAAGGCGAAGGTGTGTTTTCGATTTGCATCATGCAAAAGGCATCTGTTCCGCAATTGATGATCTCATGTTAAAGTTTGGCGGAAAATAAAAAAAATGGGAAAATGTCCTTAAGATGTTAAAAAACGTGGTACAACGACAAATATCTTTAACAAAGTTGTGTTTTATAACGAAGCGAATGTGAAATATATTCGAAAATCGTCCTCGGTGAACAGATCGGGAATTGCCACTATGGCACTTTAAAATCGCCGTAATCTTTGCGGAGGAGCTTTGAAGGTCAACCTCTCTGCGTCGCGACTATGTCACGTCTCACGTGAAGCGACCTGAGTGCGTTGACCGTTGAGTCACCCGACATTTTAGCCCCGCTGTCATCCTGAGTTTCGCTCCTGTAGCGCTTTTTGCGAAATAGCTTGCGAAGTATCGAAGGAGACAGCGGGGTAAACTCCAGCAAACAAGCGTTGAGAAAAGATTGACTGACCTGGAATTGTCGGGGACAAAGGCCGAAGCACCCAACGATTCCGTGTCCGCACCTTGCCTCAATTTAAAGTCTGGCGGACGCCAAAATGTTGGGTGCTGCGCATGCTTTGAGCGTGGAGTTTATCCCGACGAAGGCGGGACGTTGTGCATTGTGCCCTATGCCGCATGCCCCTTGCCGCATGCTTTTTAGGGTCAGATTAAAAACTTGGGGAGAAAGTGTATTTTTGGGTTCAAAAAATACACAAAATGGAAACAGATTTACTGCGAT
>MEOQ01000025.1 GCA_001769275.1 Bacteroidetes bacterium GWF2_43_63
CACCAAGTGATCGCCGGCAATCTCCTTGCGAGCACAAAGTTGTTCATTTTTTATTTAGGTTGCAAAACGCGTTTTGCTGGTGGTCTCAGGATGACAGCAACTTAAAGGGTCATTTTTAATTCAGGTTGCAAAGCGAGCTCTGTTGGATGTCTCAATATGACAGCGGGGCTCAATGTGACATTTGCTGGGGTAAAATGTCGGGATGCTTTGTAACTTTCGACTTCGGCAATGGTATATCAACTCAATAAAAAAGGCCGGACAATGCCGGCCTTTTTGAATATCTGCTATTGGAATTATTTATCTACGCGCATGCTGTAAAAGCTGCGATAAACAAAAATTAGAGCAATAACAACAAACAATGCTCCCACATACTTGGCAACACCTCTGAACGACTCACTGATGGCTATTTCCATAGCAAGAAGTCCAAACAATGTAGTAAACTTGATAATAGGATTGAGCGCCACTGAAGAAGTGTCTTTGAAAGGATCACCCACGGTATCACCCACTACCGAAGCAGCGTGAAGTTCCGTTCCCTTTTCTTTCAGATCAACCTCAATCACTTTTTTCGCGTTGTCCCATGCACCACCGGCATTGGCCATAAAAATCGCCTGGAAAAGTCCGAACAATGCAATTGAGATAAGATAGCTCACAAACATGGCAACCGGGGCATTATAGCCACCTTCGCCGGGAGCTGAGAGGAAAGCTATTCCAAGCGCAAAAGAGAAGATTACAATGAAGATATTGAACATTCCCTTCTGAGCATATTGGGTACAGATGGCAACCACCTGTCTCGATTTTTCGGTATCCGCTTTCTTAGGCGCATTCGGATCGAGATTAATGTTCTTTTTAATATACTCCACCGCACGACCTGCGCCGGTAGTTACAGCCTGAATTGAAGCACCGCTGAACCAGTAAACAACAGCACCGCCAAGGATGAATCCGAGGATTGAATATGGATTCAGAATACTGAGAATAGTTTCAGGGTCAACACCAAGCGCTTCTTTAATTACAAGAATCAATGAGAAAATCATGGTGGTAGCTCCAACAACAGCAGTACCAATCAACACGGGCTTTGCCGTTGCTTTGAATGTATTTCCTGCTCCATCGTTGGATTCAAGATAATGCTTCGATTTTTCGAAATCAGGTGTAAAGCCAAAATCCTTTTCAATTTCTTCCTTTACATTTGGTATTTCTTCGATGAGCGACAACTCGTAAATCGACTGAGCATTATCAGTAACGGGACCATAGCTGTCAACGGCAATGGTTACAGGGCCCATTCCAAGCATACCAAAAGCCACGAGGCCAAAAGCAAAAATGGATGGATACACCATGATGTCTCCCAGTCCGTACATGCTGGCAAAATATGCAATCGCCATTAAAACAACGAATACGAGGCCTTGCCAGAAAGCACTGAAGTTACCGGCAACAAGACCGGAAAGAATATTAAGCGAAGCACCCCCACGGCGCGAAGACTCAACTACCTCCTGCACGTGAGCAGATTTTGGACTGGTGAAAAGCTTTGTAAATTCAGGGATGAGTGCAGCTCCCAACGTTCCGGCAGAGATGATTACACTGAGTGTTATCCACAAATCGCCGGGCATATCTCCAATAATAATATAGCTGATCGCAAAAGTCACAAAGATTGAAAGAATTGAAGTAATCCAAACCAGCGAAGTGAGCGGTTTTTCAAAATCGAGCTCGTCAACATTGTGATAGCGGGCACGGCTGATAAGATTGTTTATTGCAAACGAAGCAACTGAAGTGATAATCATAAGTACGCGCATCACAAAAATCCAGGTTAGCAATTGCACCTGATAATCAACGTTTGTAATGGCCAAAAGAATGAATGAAACAAGAGCAACACCAGTTACGCCGTACGTTTCAAAACCATCTGCTGTAGGTCCAACGCTGTCACCGGCGTTATCGCCCACACAGTCGGCAATGGTACCAGGGTTGCGGGGATCATCTTCACCGATTTTGAAAATCACTTTCATAAGGTCGGAACCGATGTCAGCGATTTTGGTGAAAATACCACCGGCAATACGAAGCACCGAAGCACCAAGTGACTCACCAATGGCGAATCCAATAAAACTGGCCCCCGCATATTCGCCGGGAACAAACATAAGAATGATGAGCATGATTGTCAGCTCAAGGCTGATAAGCATGACACCGATACTCATACCAGCATTCAAAGGAATATTAAGAAGTTTAAGCGGTTTGCGCTCGAGCGAAGCAAAAGCCATTCTGGCATTGGCCAGTGTATTCATGCGGATTCCGAACCATGCAACTGCATAGGAACCTAAAATACCAACGATTGTCCAGCCAAGGATCATCAATACAGCACCAAAGCCGAATCCTTCGGAAAGAAATCCAAAATAGAATCCAACGGCAGAGCCGATGAAGATAAAAAGAATAACCAGAAATCTTCCCTGACGCAGGAGATAGGTTTTACTGGTTTCAAAAATTACCTGGGCCACATCGAGCATAGAGCTGTGTGCGCGCAGTTTCCGAACTTTAATAAACTGATACAATCCGAATAACATTCCGGCAAGAGTAACCAGAAAACCCCAATACAAAATAGTTGAATCCTTCATTCCATCAGGAACAACAAGGTCGGCTTCCCCCGCCAACGAAAGCATTGGTGCAGCCAAAAGAGCTGTAAGAATGGCAAACGCTTTTCTCATAAACACATTAATTTTAGGTGAGTGAAAATTTTTGCAAAAGTACTACATTATTCAATATAAACATATAATATGACATATGGCATAAATTATCCGCCCATTCAGCGCTTAAATAAACAAATACAACCATTGGCCAAACATAATATTCCATCGTCCGATGGCGACGAAGGAGTCTGAGGATATGGAATCGTTATGTTTGCAGCAAAACCGACGATTCCATATTCTCCCGATAGTCGAACGATGGAATATCGGTTTTCAGAGGTTGGGCGTAGTCTTATTAAAAATATTTGCTGGGTTGAGTCTCCAGACTCAGCCCAACAGATTTTCTATTTTAGACTACGCCCAGCCTATGATGTACAGCGAAAATTTTGCATTATCATGTCATTGGCAGTTATGAGTTCGTGAGATTCAAAACAGTTTACCAGCAACTCACAACTGGCTACTAATTTATATCTTTGCAATTCACAATACCCATATGCAGATATCAGACAGCAAAGCAGGAACAGGTTTCACAACCGAAGGCACTTGTGTCACCGTTGGCACTTTCGATGGGGTGCATCTCGGTCATTCTGAAATTTTGCGATTCCTGAAATCCGTTTCCATTCAAAACAAGCTTGACTCAGTGGTTTTTACATTCGGCACCCATCCGCGCTTTGTGCTTAAATCGGACTCCTCTGATCTCAAAATACTTTCAACTCCCGACGAAAAAGCTCAACTGATCAGCCGATTCGGAATTGATTACCTGTATGTTCAGGATTTCACTCCCGAATTTTCTTCGATGCAAGCGGAAAAATTTATTTCTGAAATCCTTGTTGGAAAATTAAAAATGAAAAGTCTGGTCGTAGGTCATGATCATTTGTTTGGTAAAGATCGGATCGGCAATTTCGCTTTACTTTCGGAGCTCAGCGACAAGTATGGATTTTCTTTGATTCAGATTCCGGCAATCAGTAATTCAGGGTTCAATATCAGTTCTACTAAAATCCGAAATCTATTATCCTCGGCCGATATTCAGATGGCCAATGACATGCTCGGGTACAATTATTCTTTTACCGGCGATGTGATAAAAGGGTTTGGAATCGGACGTGAACTCGGCTTCCCTACTGCTAATCTGAAGCTGCAGGATCCTCAAAAAATTCTGCCTGCGCCGGGAGTTTACATTATCAAAGCCATGCATGATTCCGAATCTTTCGAAGGCATAATCAACATCGGCAGCAGGCCAACCTTTGAAGGCAGCGGTATGCATATCGAAGCTCATCTTTTTGACTTCGATAAAATTGTTTACGACGATCAGCTTACTATAGAATTTCTGCTCTTTCTTCGCGAAGAAATTAAATTTAATTCGAGAGAAGAACTTGTTTCCCAGATACGAAAAGACCGCGATCGTGCGTTTAAGTATTTCGGAAGAATATGTTGAAACAGGTTATTCATATTGCATTGATTTTTATTCCAGCTTTGCTCGGAGCTCAGGAAATACCTGACTTTACACCTTCGGGAATATCGACTGCGATTGTTTATACCGATACAAACCAGATTGCCAGCAACACAGATATTGTTGAATACATCGACTTGTCGAGGCAAAAGCTAACCACAATTCCCAATGTGGTTTTTCAGTGTCCAAATCTGGTATATCTCGATCTGAAGCGAAATAAAATTGAAGAAATACCCGCTTCAATTATGCAGCTGAAAAAACTTCGGGTACTGAATCTTTCACGAAATCGCCTCGTCAGACTTCCAAAGGAAATCGGACAGCTATCTTCGTTGAAATCATTAATTCTGAATCAAAACGAAATTGTTGAGTTGCCTCGTGAAATCGGCCTGCTGAGCCATCTTGCCGTGTTGGATCTTTGGGGAAATCAACTTGACAAGCTGCCAAATGAAATCGGAAAACTCAGCGAAACGCTTCAATACCTCGATATGCGCGTTATTTACATGTCGCGCGAAAAACAGGAAGTCATTGAATTAATGCTGCCTGAAACCACCATATATTTCTCGCAGGGCTGCAATTGTAAAGATTAAGGAATTCGTTTATTTTTAAGTACCTTTGCTTTCCTATATTTTCGATCATGAAAGAACGTGAACATAAAAAAGTTGTCGCTGCAATTACCCATGGCGATGTGAACGGCATTGGCTATGAGGTCATATTGAAAACCCTGGCTGACAGTCGCCTGCTCGATTTTTGCGTGCCTGTCATTTATGGCAATTCGAAAGCAGCATCCTATCACCGCAAAACAATAACAGTCAGCGATTATCAACTCACATTGATCCGTGACCTTACGCAACTAAAAGCAGGGAAGCCATATATCGTCAATGTGATTAACGAAGAAATTAAAATTGAATTTGGAAAATCGGATCCGGTGTCCGGGCAGCTTGCACACAAAGCGCTTGAGATGGCCATTTCCGACATTGATGCGGGTAATGCCGATATTTTAGTTACTGCGCCCATCAACAAAAGCAATATTCAGTCAGAAACCTATCATTTTCCGGGTCACACGGAATATCTGGCTGAAAAATGCAAATCCAAGGATTATATGATGCTCATGATTAGTCCAAACCTCAGAATAGGTGTTGTGACCGGCCATGTCCCCGTGAATAAAATTTCATCGGAACTTTCCATTCAATTGATTGAGAAAAAACTGGCAATCCTCAATCATTCATTAAAATATGACTTTGGAATTTCAAATCCAAAAATAGCTGTACTTGGCCTCAATCCTCATGCCGGCGACGAAACTCTCCTCGGCGATGAAGAGAAAACAATCATAGAACCCGCAATCCGCAAGGCTTTCGAAAATCACATCAATGCTTTTGGACCATTTCCGTCAGACGGATTTTTTGGAAACGCAACATTCAGGAATTTCGATGCTGTTCTTGCCATGTATCATGATCAGGCAATGATTCCTTTTAAAGTTATGGCATTTGAAGATGGCGTGAATTTCACTGCAGGGCTGCCGATTATACGCACATCGCCAGACCATGGTACCGGTTATGATATTGCCGGCAAGAATATGGCCAGTTGTAATTCGTTCCGCAATGCGCTCTTACTTGGAGTTGAAATTTTTCACAACCGGCTCAATTACAATAACAACAAGTAATTCTGCACATGAAGTCCGTCCGATTTTCGGTTAATGATATCATCTCAATCTGCAAGGCTGAATGCCTGCTGAATGCCGAAAAAAAAATGCGGATTTCAGGGATTGTTACCGACAGCCGTCACATTGCTGAAGGAGAAAATGTTCTGTTTATTGCACTGAAGGGTGCACGACACAATGGACATCTGTTTTTACAAGAAGCCTACGACAAAGGAGTACGGACTTTCCTTGTTTCTGAAACTCCTGACAACCTTCAATATTTTCAGGATGCAGTTCTTTTAAAAACAAAAGACACACTGGCTTCACTCCAGGCACTGGCAGCTGCACACAGAGAAAAATTCAAAATTCCGGTTATTGCTATTACAGGCAGCAATGGCAAGACAATGGTTAAAGAATGGCTCTATCAGCTGCTTTCGCCAGACACCGACATTATTCGCAGCCCGAAAAGTTACAACAGTCAGGTCGGAGTCCCCTTATCTGTTTTTAATCTTGCCGACAATCATAAGCTTGCGATATTAGAGGCAGGCATCTCACAACCCGGTGAAATGCAGCATCTGGAAAAAATCATTCAGCCAACTGCAGGAATTTTTACCAATATTGGCACAGCGCATGATGAAAATTTCATCGACCACCGCCAAAAAGCAGCGGAGAAACTTCAGCTCTTTGTCAATTGTAAAAAACTAATTTATTGCTCCGATGATTTTGAAGTTGAGCAAAAGCTTATCAGCAGCGGGCTGAACAAAAAAGTTGAAATGATTTCGTGGGGCCGGAAAAACGATACCTGGCTTCAGGTGATTGATACTGCTACTGTCGCAAATGGCACCAATGTTACTGCAAAAAGAAATAATGAATCACTTGAAATTTTCATTCCTTTTATTGATAAGGCATCTGTAGAAAACATTATGCACTGCTGGGCATTCATGCTGTCCGAGAACATGCCTCAAAGCCTCATTGCAGAACGCATTCGCAAACTATCATCGATTGAAATGCGACTCGAACTTAAGGAAGGGAAAAACCGCTGTTCAATCATCAACGACAGTTACAATTCCGATATCAACTCACTTTCCATTGCCATTGATTTTATTGAAAAAAACAAGGAATACAACCGGAAGACCATCATTTTATCCGACATCCTTGAAAGTGGCCGCAAGAGCGAAGACCTGAGTGCTGAAATTGCACAACTAATCGCAAAACGAGGCATTAACCGGTTCATCGGTATTGGAGAAAACCTGTACAACAACAGCAGTAAATTTTCAGGCGAAGCATATTTTTTCAAAAGCACAGAAGATTTCCTGCAGAATTTTGAGCTAAGTACTTTCCGCGATGAAATGATACTGCTGAAAGGCGCACGCAGATACGGATTTGAGCGAATCAGCGCATTGATTGAAGACAAAGCGCACGAGACTATACTTGAAACAAATCTGAACGCACTCACACATAATATCAATTATTTCAAAAGCAAACTAACGCCTGAAACCCGCATCATGGCTATGGTTAAGGCATTTGCCTATGGCAGTGGTGCAGTTGAAATTGCCCGTCATCTTGAATATCACCGGTTTGATTATCTGGCGGTAGCCTATGCCGATGAAGGCGTAGCACTGCGAAATGCAGGTATCACACTCCCGATTATGGTCATGAGTCCGGAAGAAAATAATTATTATTTTTTATTCCGTCACAAACTAGAACCTGAAATTTATAGTTTCTCCACCCTTCAGAAACTAATCGAAAATATTGAGCTCTATTCTTCTTTTATCCCGCTTCCGGTGCAGATTCACATCAAGTTCGATTCCGGCATGCATCGGCTTGGATTTACAGAAAGTGATCAAAAGAAATTGTTTCTGATTTTAAATGAATATAGAAATTCTGTTCATGTCGCAACGGTGTTTTCTCACTTCACTTCCTCGGATGACGCATCGGAAAACGATTACACGGATTTGCAGCTGGAGCGTTTTGCAAAATTTTATTCTGAACTCGAAACAGCCATTGGATATCCGGTGCTGAAGCATATTTCAAATTCCGCAGCCATCCTTCGTTTCCCGCAAGCACATCTCGATATGGTTCGCTTGGGTATAGGCATGTATGGCATTGATCCGTCGGGGCTTCATTCAGGAGAATTATTGCCAGTGGTGTCACTCAAAACAAGGATTCTTCAGATAAAACAAATTGCCGCCGGTGAATCGGTAGGTTATTCGCGCAAAGCAAAATCAAACAACCCAAGAACCATCGCAACTCTTGCCATTGGCTATGCAGACGGGTTTCATCGCAATATGGGCAACGGTGTTTGGAATGTGTATATCAATGGTCAACCTGCACCCGTGATTGGAAATATCTGCATGGATATGTGCCTGGCTGACATCAGCGACATTCATGACGCGAAGGAAGGCGATCAGGTAGAAGTATTTGGCACCCACAATTCAGTTTCGGCCTATGCCGAAGCCATGGGGACCATTGCTTACGAAGCGCTGACCTCTGTTTCGGCCCGCGTCAAACGGATTTATATACAGAGAGATTAATCAAAAATATTATTTCAAAAATAAAAATTTAGCCATAAAAAAACCCGCACTGAGGCGGGTTTTGAATTCTGAAATATTGTTATTCAACATTTCCCTGAATGTGCAAGACAATCACTGATTTGTCAGGATCGTTCGTAATAACAGTAATGGTTTTATGCTGATTTCCTTTACGTCCGGTGGTATTAAAAACGATTTTAATTTCGCTTGATTCACCTTTTTTGAGAACTGTTTTTACAGGATCAGTTGCTGTACAACCGCAACTGGCCTTTGTTTTCAGAATCTTCAGTGTAGACTTTCCTGTATTTTGAAATTTAAAACTGTACTCAATGTTGTCACCATCTTTTGCTGTTACAAAATCAAACGACTCATTCTCGAAAAGAATATGAGGAGCCTTTTTCTTGTCTTTTTCTGTCATCCAGGAAAAATCCTGAACGATATTGGCGCTCACATACAACAGCTTTTCCGGCTGATCATCATCATCGGTGGTGAGGAAAAACTTGTCGAACACATAACCGTAATCAGCACGGGCCTTGGCGTCGTAAGTGATTATAATGGCGCTCTCCATATCGGGCTTAATAACAGCGTCCTTAATTTCAGCTTTAAGAAACAAAGGCAGATTGCTAAACTGAATGCTTAGCGGTTTTGTGCCGTTGTTGTATAATTTGAAAGTATCTATTTTGATGTCAATTTCTTTCAAATCCTGGAATGCCAGATGATTGGTTTTGAAATAAAGGTTCCCAATTTTGTTGGGATATTCATCGGCTTTTGATTTTGACTTGGGCGTCACTTCTCCTTTGATGGTGAGTACGATTGAGGCGTTGTCAGGATCATTGGTGGTAACTGTAATCGCCTTGTTGAATGGCCCCGGGCGACCGGCGGCATTGTAGGTGGCTTCAATTTTTCCGGTTCCGCCTGGCAAAATCGGATCTTTGGTATAGTCAGAGGCAGTGCAGCCGCAGCTTGGGCGAACAGCGGTAACGAGAAGCGTGTCGTTTCCTATGTTTGTGAATGTAAAAACACCTTTTGCCGCGCCATCAGCTTCCCTTATTTTTCCGTAATCATACACTTTTGACTGGAATTGAATGGTTGCCTTTTCCTGGGCAAAAGACAAAACTGACATTAACATCAGACATGATGTAATTATCAAAGTGCTCTTTTTCATTTTTGTATTCTCCTTTTAATTTTTACAAAGTTAGGTTTTTTTGTTAGTTCAACAATGGAATTCTGTCAAAATTTGCATTGTCGAAATTGCCGGAGCTCATTAGCAATATATTTGCCGGTTTTTTCAGATTTGCCCGGACAAAGTCAATCATAGCATCGGGATTTGTAAGAACACATATGTCATTTCTTTTAAAGCCATCACGGGTTTCGGCTTCAGAAAAGGGCTCCAGCTTTTTCAATTCAAAAGCATGCGGCGAGAAATATACAGCCGCTACATCGGCCTGATCGAGCGCATGGGCGTAGTGAGGAAGAAATTTCCTATTCATACTGCTAAACGTGTGCAGTTCGAAAACGGCAATCAGCTGCTCTTCGGGAAAACGGGATTTAACCGCATTGACCGTAGCTTTCAGCTTGCTCGGAGCATGTGCGAAATCACGAAAAATACGTAAGCCGCCCTCCTCATAAATAGTCTCCAGACGCCGCGCGGCGCCTTCGAATCCGGAAATGGCGGAGAAAAACGACTCATCGCTGATTCCAAGTCTGCGACACACTTCGAGCGCCGCTGACATGTTCAGCATATTATGTTCGCCAAAAACATTAACTGGTATAGGAACAGAACCGCATAATACTTTCACCTGATCATCAGCAATTATATGCGGAACGGCAGCATAAGGGACTTTTTCGGCAACACCTTTAAACTCCGACATCAGCTGAGCTACATTGTGATCGTTGCTGCACCAGATAATGCTGCCGTCATCGGGTACTGCTGAAACAAAGGTCCGGAAAGCATCAACATATTGTTCAAATTCAGGAAAGACATTGATGTGATCCCATTCAATGCCGCTTACAACCGCAATGTGCGGATGATAGTGATGAAATTTCGGACGTGGATCGAGGCAACTTGAAAGATATTCGTCGCCCTCAATAACAATCAGATCGTTTTTTTCATTGATCGAAACCATGACCTCGAACCCACGAACACGGCTTCCGACAAGGTAATCGAAAGGTCGTCCGCACTCTTTCAGCACATGCATAATCATCGAAGTGATGGTGGTTTTGCCATGCGAACCGCCGATTACCACACGTTTTTTATTCTGACTGGAACGATAAACAAATTCAGGAAAAGAAACCACATCGAGTCCCAGGTCCCTTGCCTTAATAAGCTCAGGATTATCAATCCGGGCATGCATCCCAAGAATTATCAGATCTATGTCGCGTGTGATTGCATCTGGATTCCAGTTATAATCAGCGCCAATCAGATCATATCGTCTGAGATTGGATAGTGCCGGATCAAAAATTTCATCGTCGGATCCTGATACTTTATTTCCGTTGAGGTGCAGTGCAATGGCCAGTTGATGCATGGCTGCCCCGCCGATAGCAATAAAATGAATTCTCATCCCTGTTTATTTATCAAGCAAACGTTTGTCAACAACAAGGAAATAATAACCATCTTCAAGTGCCAGATACCCCTGATCGTAGATGAAGTAATAGGTGGTGCCCTTTTGCGTTGTATAGCTATGTGTACTATATCTGAATGAAAATCCCTTTGACAACAGCTTGTCCTTATGAATTTTGGTTTTCCCCTCGGGGTTAAGTTCTGTCAACACCCGGCGATTTTTACGCAGCTGATTGTTGATATTTCTCACCAGGTTGGTTGAATCGCTGTTCATCCTGTTGTTGAACGTGTTGCGGCACTGATCGCTGCAGAATTTTTTATCAGCTCTACCCAGCAGGGTTTCACCGCATTCAAGACACAATTTATCACTCATGATTAATGTATTTCATCTTACAAAAAGGACCGCTTCTATTAAAAAACGGTCCCTAAAAGTACAAATATTTTTAATTATCTCAGAATGGTCAAAGTTCCCTGATATTCATTTTCCATTTCCACACCATAGGTGTAAATGTAATAATAAGTACCATCTGCGAAATCTTCACCATCAAAGTCATTCATGTATGATTCACCTTCACTTTCCCAGATTTTTTTACCCCAGCGATTAAAGATCTGCAGGTGGCCTGGAATGCTTTCGGCGTTTTTAATTTCGAATACATCGTTGAGGCCATTTCCATCAGGAGTTATTACATTGTAAAATTTAGGTTCGGCAATAATCTCAACCGTTTTATATGCCGTATCGAGGCAACCGTCAGCGGATGAGACAACCAGCATGACATTATAAATATCATTGGTGGTATAGGAATGCGTAACAATCGGAGCAGAAAGAGAAGTTGCGCCATCTCCAAAATCCCAGAACCAATCAGCAACTCCAGTACTGGAACTACCGAAGGCAATTTCAGGATCTACAATGGATGTAATTTCAGGTGTGGCTGTTATACTGGCAATTGGCTGATTGAAAACATTGATATGATTGGAATAGGTCACAGTATCATCGCATCCCTGAGCTGTTGTCACAATAAGTGATACATCGAACAATCCGGCAGCATTGTATGTATGCGATGGATTCTGCGACAGAGATGTGGTCATGTCGCCAAAATTCCATTGCCAGACAGAACCGGGAGGACTTGAAAGATCTGTGAAATTTACGGGCAGCGGCTGACAACCTTCGTGGTCATCTGCACTAAATGCTGCAGTGGGCGCCTGCATCACAACAACTGTATCATACGTTGCCGGACTGGTACAACCACTGTCGGTTACTTCAAGGCTCACCCACATGGTTCCACCGGTAGGCCACTGAAGGTTGTAAGGACCAGCTCCGGAACCGCTCAAAACACTGGCTCCACTGAAAAGCCAGTTGAAAGTGGCCGACGACGACGCACCTGTATAAGTAATTGTAGAGAAATTGTCTGAACAAACAGGTGACGTAACAGAAAAGTCTGAAGTGGGCACGGAAACAACATTTACAAAAACGCTGTCAATAGCAGTCAGACCACTCACTGTATCGGTGATTTCAACAACATACCAGGTGTCGGCAGTAGGTATAATCTGTGGCGGATCGAAAACGGTGGGACCATGATCCCACTCCACCAAAACATTTGCAGGACACAAAATTTCTACATTATCGAGCCCCCAGTGGTCGTTGCTTAGACTTGTGTATGCCTGCTGAATCCAGCGGAAACGAGTTGCTGAGGTCTGAGCAGCAGCCGGAATGGGGAATGAATAATTTGCCCAGACAGTAAAAGGAGTGTTATTATTAGTTATGGAGCTGTTATCGGTGCCAGGAAGAATTGCATTAGGCAGTATAACCCCATCAGCTCTAAAATAAGCTATATCAACCCAGGTTGCCCCTGCATCAATTGAATACTGAATCGTGACACCTTCATCCATCTCATCAATTCCTTCACACGGTGAAGATTGAGATTGAATTGCATATTTCATGTCGAATGAAATTTCACATGCTCCGTTAACATTAAAATCAACCGTGGTTAACGTACGGGGAATAGGTACTGCAGAACCCATCCACAAATAAATAGTGCCATCGGAAGTGGGATTGCATGGGTTAGAAAATGTAACCCCGGTTGTAGCCACCCAACCAACACCAGCTGTTCCGTTATTAAAATCATTATACATCAGATACCCACAGGCTCCGGCCGAAGAGAGTGTCACCGGATCACCTTCACAAACGGTGGTTGGATAAGCAGAGGCAACCACTGAGCATTGCCCGTATAGATTAGCACTATAAAGTCCTGTCAGAGCAAAAAACAATACTACAAATACATTTTTCATAGTCTGTTTTATTTTTGACTAATCATCAAATTGATTAATTCAAATTTCGTAAGTGTTGAAGAAGGGTCCTTATAATTCAGAAAACGGCTGAAAATGGTCAACGTTTTATCACCAAAGGTAAAACACCGTCCCTCGATACTTGAATTAGCCGGTACCGAAACCGCCCTGTGATGCTCCGGAGAAAGTCTGTCGCCACAATTAAAACAAGAGCCATTGTAATACATCTGGTTATCCCATTCAGCCACAATATCCCCGTCATTGGTGTTTTCAAGCTTCAACAATATATGTTCACGGAAAAATCCATTCGCAGTGTCATTACACTCGGTAACCTTATAGTAGAAATTCACGCCTTCAACCTCATAAAGATACTCCCAATTACCAGAACGCTTAAATTCGACATCCTGAGAATACACATTATTGACGGCTATAACCGAAAACAAGACTAGTAGAGAAAATAATCCCCTCAAAAGTTGTTTCATATAGAAAATTTTAAATTTAGATGATTCCTGAGTCAAAACGTTTAAAACGCTTTGCAAATTTAAGCGAAAATACCTTCAATTCAACAATAAAACCGTTTCTGGATCACGTTTAACAAAGTGAAAAATCGTCAAACTGCAGTCAAAAAACTCAACAAACAATTAACTACCTTGGCAAAGCCCTGATTAAATACCACTTAGACCAGCCAAACAAATCATTCTACTCTTTCCGCAGAAGTCGGTTCTCTCCTTAATGTTCAGTCCATTTATTTTTGCTAAATCCTGAAACAAATATCTCGTCAATGGGTTGATTTCGAAATAAATAGCACTTGAATCAGTTTTAAAAACATCTACAATCCGGCGATAAAACAGCAAAGGATCTTCATCGGGCACAAACAGGGCACTCCCAGGCTCATACTTTTTCACCCTTTCATCCATCGATGTTTTCTCACTTTCAAGCACATATGGCGGGTTGCTTACAACAATCAGCTTCTTTAGCGGATTTACCGGACATTTTTCAGTAAGAATATCCAGCTTCAACCATTTCACATCCAATCCGCATGATACCGCATTTTTTGACGAAAGGGCCAGCGCGGATTCCGAAATATCGATGCCGGTCACAGTTGCGCCGGGCATTCTGCTCTTGAGTGCCAGTGCCAGGCAACCACTTCCCGAGCCGATATCAATAATTTCGAGCTGGTATTGCTCCGCCTCATGATTTTCAATCAGCCATTCTGCCAGCTCTTCGGTTTCAGGGCGAGGAATCAGGACTCCGGGTGCTACCATCAGTTCCAATCCGCAAAACCAGGTTTTACCCAGCACATATTGAACTGGTTCATTGTTTAACAACCGGTCGAAACACTGTTGGATCTGACCAAGCATTTGCGGATCATCTATTTTACCCCCGATCCCATACAAGCCGGCGCGGGTTGTATGCAACAGATCAGACAGCAATAACTCTGCAACAGATTTTCCTTCGGATGGATCAGAGTATAAGTCGCCAAGGGCCGAACCGATTTTCGAAATGATTTCGCGGATGGTTGCTGGTTTCATATTTACAAATATAATCAAAATGTATCAAATGTTTGAAAAAAGCAACCCTCGCAGGTTCGCAACCCGGCGAGGGTTTTACGAAACAATTTCTTACTTTCGCATCATGAATACTGATGAACAGTACATGCATCGATGCCACCAACTGGCCGAAAACGGCTTCGGCAAGACCGAGCCGAATCCCTACGTGGGCGCTGTAATTGTGCATCAGGGAAAAATCATTGGAGAAGGCTTTCATGAGCGGTTCGGCGGGCCTCATGCCGAAGTAAATGCAATTGCCTCTGTTTTCGAAAAACATCTGTTGAAAGAAAGTACGTTGTATGTGAATCTGGAACCTTGCTCACATCATGGCAAAACGCCTCCCTGTGCAGATTTGATCATTCAAATGGGAATCCCGCAGGTCGTGGTTGCCATGCAGGATCCCAATGTACTTGTTTCGGGCAACGGAATAAAAAAACTCCGCGCTGCCGGAATTCAGGTGAAAACAGGCATCCTCGAAGAAGAAGCAAAATGGCTGAATCGTCGCTTTGTGACTTTTCATACTCAAAAAAGGCCCTATATCATTCTAAAATGGGCGCAAACCAAAGACGGATTCATCGATATAGACCGCAGCGACCCGGCCGCAATACAAAAAGACAACTGGATTACCGGACCGGAACTGAAAACACTGGTTCATCGCTGGCGAACGCAGGAACAGGCAATCCTGATTGGTTACAACACGCTGGTGAACGACAATCCTCAGCTTACCGTGCGTGAATGGACCGGCCGGAATCCGCAGCGAATCCTCGTTGCAGACACTCTCCCGGATGAGCATTACAATATTTTCGGCAACGATCAGAAAACGATTGTTTTCAATCCGATTCAGAATTCAATCACTGAAAAAGCTGAATACATCAAACTTGACTTTGATAAAGATCTTTTGAAAAATATCCTGAACGGACTTTTTGAAAAAAACATCAGCAGCGTCATGATTGAAGGCGGACGACAAATTCTCGAATCCTTTATCAGCAGCGGGCTTTGGGATGAAGCACGCGTTCTGATCGGCAATAAGATGTTCGGGAAAGGGCTCCCGGCGCCGGTTTTAAAAGCGAAGACTGAAATCGGGCGAAAAGAATTTGATAAAGATTTAATGCAGATTTTTAAAAACAACCAACTATGATCTGGCTGATACTGGCGCTTATAACGTCAACCCTCATCATGGTTTGCTTCAAACTGTTTCCGAAGTTCGGTATTAATACACTTCAGGCAATTGCGACAAATTACATCGTGGCATTTATTGCCGGATGGATGACTGTGAATCCGGATGGAGTTCAATCTTTAGCTACAGCTGATTGGTTTCCGCTCAGCATAGCATCAGGCGTTTTGCTGGTTCTAACGTTTTTTGTTTTCGCAAGTTCAACCGCCAAAGTCGGCATTGCCATTACCTCAGTTAGCAGTAAAATGTCGGTATTGATTCCGGTAACGCTCGGATTCCTTGTGTTTGGCGAATCCATGCAGGCTCTTAAAATTGCGGGCATCATTATTTCGTTGCCGGCATTCTATTTCATTTTTAAAAGAAATGAACATTTTTATTTAAAAAGTGCTTTGCTTTTTCTACCAATCCTACTGTTTCTTGGCAATGGCACCAACGATTCATTGCTAAAAACCGCACAATACTTTTATCTGCGCGGCGACGATGATCTGGTGCGTTATCTCACCGCCGCATTTGGAATTGCCTTCGGCATCAGCATTTTGCTTGTGACTTTCAACTGCATTCGCAATAAAAAAAATATTGAATTAAAAAGTATTTTGGCCGGGATCCTGCTCGGGCTGCTGAATTGGTACTCCACGCTGTTTTTTCTGAAAGGCCTCACCCTGGTTGATGTCACTGTTTTTATACCCGTGTTCAATGCCGGGATTGTCTGTCTGGGAGCCGTCACCGGATTGGTTTTCTTCAAAGAAAAAATGGGCGGCTGGAATATTTTCGGGCTGGGGCTGGCTGTGGTGGCCATTATACTAATTGCACTCGGAAATGGCTGATGTTTTTCTGACCATACAAAAACCCGCGCAAGCCACATTCAAAGACCGAAACAGCCGGTTTATCGGGCTCGTATTTCCGGTTGACAACGAGACACAGGTAAAGGAAATTCAGGCGCAGCTGCGCAAGGAATACTATGATGCACGGCATCATTGTTTCGCCTACATACTCGGATTTGAAAAAGAAATTTTTCGCGCCAACGACGACGGAGAGCCCTCGGGCAGTGCAGGAAAACCCATTCACAATCAATTGCTGTCGTCAGGAGTAACCAATGTACTTGCAGTAGTGGTGCGCTATTTCGGAGGTACAAAGCTGGGAGTGCCCGGACTTATCCATGCCTATAAAACCGCCACCAGTCTTGCGCTCGACGAAGCCGGAATTGTTGAAAAACATACCGCCCGCACATTGCAACTAAGTTTCACATATCCCGAAATAAATACGGTGATGCAAATTGTGCAAACCGATGGCGTAAAAATTCAGAGCCAGATTTTCGACAACAATTGCTCCATGGAGCTCCTGGCGCGGGAATCCATCATCAACATCATTTCATCGAAACTTGAAAAAGCCGGCATTACCTGCGAGATTAGTAGTGGGTTGATGGTTTTTTGAACAGCCCATTTTATTATTTTTCAAAATTGCATTGATCTACTTTTAACAACTAATTTCTATAAAATAATTTGCTTTTCATATTTATTTGGTTAATTTTACCGCGATATTTATATTTAGTTATTAAATCATTCTATCATGAGACAAATTTCGTTGATTTTTCTCGTGTTCCTAGCAATTCAGACTGCAGGACAAGGCACCGGCGCCATCCGGTTCAATCCCATAAGTGACAGCACTTTTAATAAATATATTCAAGCCTGGCCCTGCTATGCAGAAACAGAGGACGTGAAAATTGATGTTTCGGGTCTTTATTCATCCGATATGCGGATTTATCTGAAACAAAAAACCACGTTAGTAATTCAGTCATCTGACGCAGAAAAATGCCTGTCATTATTAACGCTGCCTCTCAGTCTGGATCCTGCTGCCAGCATAATTGCCCCTCTCAACGAAAAGCTATCCTGCGACTGGAGCGGCATCAGAAATCAGACGCTCGATGCAACATTGATCAGAGATCACAAATCAAGGCCACTAAAACTGGATGTGAATGTGCGTCCGGTTGAAACCGGAAGTTACAAATACGGCGTAAGCCAGATTGTGCCGGAGCATGTGATTTATGGCGAAAACGACTATTACGATTACACTATAAAAGAGGATCTGATGCCGGGCGACACTTTGATTTTTGAAATATCATATAATGTTGCTTTGGCGGAAAACATTGACAAATTACTGAATTTTCGTTACTTCTTCCATCGGAATTATCCGATCCGCAAAGCTTCACTTGAACTCGATATTTTGAAATCGGTGTGGTTTGAATGCGAAACATTCAATTTCAGCCAGCCCGACACCATCTATACCGTTGATGCCTCGAAAAAATATTTATTTAGTTTCAGCAATCTCTCGGGTGCTTTTTCTGAGCCAAACATTTATGCCTGGCGTGAATTGCCCTATGCATTAATCATTCTTCATCCGGTGAATTTTTCGTACACCATTCCAAACACGCTTGAGGAAAAACCAATTCCTCAGTACGCAATTTTTGCCGAATACAGGGATTATACGGGCCGGTCGATTCGCCTGGATATCAGTCAGGGCGTAAATAACAAAGAATCCATTGGGATGCGGCGCTTTCTTGAAAAACACAAAAAAAACAATGTGACCAGAGAAAGCATCATTGAAAATGTTGCTGAAATCCACAACAGCATTGCGGGTTCTTTTATTTACAGCAATGATTCAGACTATTACAAAAACGAAATAACATCCGGGTCCAATTACGGAGAATCGACCAAAGCCGGCGTCCTGCGCGAATTTTTTCGCTTTGAGCCCTATAAATATATGCTGGAAGATTTCAAACTCTTGTATTATTTTGGATTTCTTTCAGATAAACGAAGCGGATTAATCTCAAAGCAATATATCACTCCGATATCGCAGGACGACTATCTACTGCTGATTTTACGCGATTCAGTGCATTATGATATTATCTATCCGAAACTGCAAAACACCGGATATTATTACAATGAACTTCCCTTCTACTACGAAGGAACAGACATAGCATCGGTACATTATACCGATTATTATCTCGACCCCAAAAATCAGCGAGCTTTGCCCGACACCCTCTACATTTCTAAAACGCCTAAATCAGGAATTCTTGACAACACGCGGAAATTTACGATACTCGCAACCGTTTCAACTGCAGAAAAAAAGATTGGTTTTAAAGGCCGGGGAACGCTCTCCGGACAATTCTCGACACTCAGCCGCGGATCTTATTTACACAACGAAGTTCATCCGTTTGTTGATTCAGCCTACGCGCAGCGCATATTTGACATTCCGGATGCGGTGCTGATTGGCAAACCCATTTACACGCCTTCGGTTGAAAAACCATTTCGCTTTGGGATCGATTGCAGCTATCAAACGCCTTTGAAAACCGAATCGGAAAACATTCAAATCAACCTCCGCGACTGGTTTCCGTACATACTGCCAAATCCCGGCGCACAACAAAGGACTACGAGTTTATACACGGATTTTCTATTCACCGACACTTTTGTGTATCAGCTTTCGTTCGATCAGGATGTTGTTTTATCCAATGTCCCCGTGTCGTTTAATATTGATAACGGCTATGGCAAATTCATTTTCAGCATTACTGAGTCCAACAGCAAGACGTTCACTATTTCAGCACAATTGATTGTCAACCATGAAATGCTGCGGCCTGACAAGATTCACTTTTTAAATGAAATCGCTGCAGCGGTGAATGAAATTGATAATACCATTTTGGAATTCAGAAAAAAATAGCACTGCAAGGCCTTGAGCAATCTAATGACAACTGACAGGTCTATCGTCTGAAACATAGATCAGATAAAGGCTGCATAGTAATAAACTTCGGGCAAAACAGCCTTAATGAAATGAAAAAGCTTCTCCTGACTTCGCCACTGGGACACCCATGTTTTTTTCTGAAGTTTTTGAGGAAATTCATCCAATAAAAACAAAGGAAGAGTGTAAATACTTATTGTGAATTTTTCCTGACCTGCAGCGCAGGTCAAACAATAATAGCCCGGCCATTCTGGCCGGGTAAAAGATAGAACAAAAACCGACCTCGGAGAGGTCG
>MEOQ01000026.1 GCA_001769275.1 Bacteroidetes bacterium GWF2_43_63
TGTACCCGAAATTGCTGCAGTGGTCGCATTGGTGGCGGTGAACGCCGGAATATTTCCCGTACCGCTGGCACCAAGGCCAATGGCTGTATTGCTGTTTGTCCAGGCAAATGTCACTCCGGCGGGAGTTCCTGCCAATGTGTTTATCGGAACCGCTGCTCCTGCACAATAGGTCTGAGCAGCCTCAGCAGTTACAATCGGGGTTGGATTTACCGTTATGGTGTATGTTATTGGTGTACCAAGGCATCCGTTTGCTACTGGAGTGACGGTTATTGTTGATGTAATCGGAGCTGTAGTGGCGTTTGTTGCAGTAAAACCCGGTATTGATGCGACGCCTGTTCCGCTTGCAGCAAGGCCTATGGCTGTATTGCTGTTAGTCCAGTTGAAAGTAACACCGGCAGGTGTACCTGTAAGACCATTGGCCGGCGCAGCTGCACCAGCGCAATAAGTAAGGTTTGTTTCTGCATTGGCTGTCGGTATAGGATGTACTGTAACCAAAACTGTCGCAGTCCCGGTACATCCCGCAGCAGTGCCCGTTACCGTATAGGTAGTAGTCGCAATCGGTGAAACTGAAACCGGAGATCCGGTTAAGCCACCAGGATTCCATGCATATGTTGCTCCCGCAACACTACTTCCACCTGTTAATGATGAAGAAGCACCGTTACAGATAGCCACTGGGCTGGCTGTTGCTGTAATCGTCGGATTCGGATTGACAACAACCGTCGTTGTCACCGGCGCGCTAGCCACGCCACCAACAGTAATTACTAAGGAATAAACACCGGCATCAACCGTCTGAATATTCGTATGAGACGGGTTCATGGCTGTTGAAGAAAAGCTATGAGGTCCTGTCCAGGCATAAGTGGCTCCGGAAACAGGATTCGCAACCGTTAAGTTCAACGTTTGTCCAACACATAATGGACCGTTGTTTGAAATCGGTGGTGCTACGATCGAACAATCTGTTGTCCCGGTTCCACCTGTTTGGGAGAATTCGATATTGGTGGGTAAATCTTTGAAATTTGTAATAAGCAACACATAAATCTCTCCAACTAAAGCATTCGGGATGACAGCTGTCTCTGTTGCATTAATCGAATAACTGCAACTAATTCCAGAATTACTCATCAAATCCGAAGCACAGGCCGCAGTCAAAGATGTAAATGGTCCCCAGCAAATAAAGTCAACATCATAATCAGATTGAATAAAAATGCTCAGGTCTCCATCATTAGCGATCTGCAAATAATACCATGCAGGATTGGGGGTTGTTAACAAGCAGCCCACTGAACCCATATCCGGGACACCAACAGCTGCCGGATAATTATAAGTAGTACCAGTACAGAAAGGTTCGGAAGCATCGCAGGGTGTTGGAGGAGCACAACTTACTTCGGCTGACCAACCCGTACTTACTCCGCTACTTGTCGATGTAAAAACAAAAGTCAGGCAACCGTTTGAAGAAGCCACCACTCCCGGAGAAGTTGTACCAGAATAGGTTCCCATAACAGGAGAAGATGTATTCGGCCCATCATATATGGTAAGAATGTCGCCGGTTGCCGTAGAAAAAGTTGTGAAATCAACAATCATCTGTTCTCCTGCGTTGGCAGAACAATAAGTCATTGTGTAATTCTCATTATTTGCATAACTGCCTAACCCGGCACCACTATCATAAAAATAACCGCTGCAGGTTGTAACGGTTCCGTTATTTCCCATATTGGTGCCAGGCGGCGGAGCAATACAGGCAATATTTGCAGACCATCCTGCTTCCTGAATCGTTCCGTCAGAGGTAAAGGCAAATGTCAGACAGGATCCTGTAGAAGTCACTGTGCCAGGAGAGGTAGTTCCACTATAGGTCCCAATAATTGGAGAAGAAGTATTCGGTCCATCATAAATTATCAGGTCATCAATACTTTCAGTTTCAAAGGCTGTGAAATCCATCTCCATCAAATATCCTGCAGGAGTAGCACAATAAGTCACTACATAATTTGAGTTGGCAGCATAATCACTGTTGCCTCCATTATCCTGAAATTTGCCAGTACAGGTGCCGCTATATGTTGTATGTGGCACTGTTCCGATGCAAAGATCAAATGTTGATGTCTGGCCAGTTGTAGATGTCCATGTATAAACCCTGATATAATAGGTCTGACCGATTGTTAGCCCATTAACTGTATTTGAGTTCCCATCGCTGCAAAGAATATTGGTCAATGAAGCACAGGTGCCGCTGTAAACAGCAAAATTCATGTCGGTTGTTGAGCCGGCAACATTCAATAAATCAATCTCATGAGATGTTTCGGTTGCAACAAATGAAAACCAGACATCATCGTCATCTGTACCAAAGCAGGAATTTGTATTTGCCGAAGCAGTGGCTCCAGCTACAGTTCCAGAAGTTGTACTGCCGCAGTTCAAATCAGGATTAACTGTCACAGGAATTGCTGTAGCACATTCGTCGTTGGTGGCCGGCATGATGGGATATGTACAAATATCGAAAGTTGATGTTTGACCCGTAGTGGCAGTCCATGTATAGACCCTAACATAGTAAGTCTGGCCAATAGTCAGGCCTGTAAGGGTTCCGGAATTGTTATCACTGCATAAAAGCTCAGTTAGAGAAGCACAAGTGCCGCTGTAAACAGCAAAATACATGTCGATCGTTGACCCAGCTATATTCGTAAGACTAACAACATGTATAGTACTTTGAGCGACAAAAGAATACCAGACATCATCATTTGGAATGGCTCCGCACGCACTGGCCTGAGCCGATTGTGTCGATTGAAACACCGTTCCGCTGACTGAATTTGTACAACTGCCCGAAGGATTGACAGGTAAAAGTACCGCATTTGCACATTCATTATTGGCAGGCGGCGGTGCTACACAACTGATGTTGGCTGCCCATCCGGGTGTACTTGCATTGTTGTTATCTGTTGTCCAGACAAAAGTAAGACAAGTGCCCGATGATACTACCGTGCCGGGGCCTGTGGTCTGACTGTAAGTTCCCAATAATGGAGAAGCTGTATTTGGGCCATCATAAATTTTCAGGTTATCTGCGGCTTCATTGGTCTCAAAAACAGTGAATAAAAACTGCAACGATTGTGCAGTACCAGAGCAAAATGTCATTGTTCTGGTGCCGTTATTATCTATGTAATTGGTAGTGCTGCCCTGAGGATCGGAGAAAACACCCGAACAGGTTGTTACTGTGGAGCCGGTAACCAAAGGATATTGCGTAGGCGGTGCAACACAACTAATGGAGGCAATCCAGCCAATGTCTGCAACCGAAGCATCCGATTGCCAGACAAAGGTGAGCTGACCGGTTGGATTGGTTGCCGTAATTGTTCCCGGACCAGTGGTTCCGCCCCATGTCCCAAGCAACGGAGAAGCAGTCGATGGACCGTCGTATATTTTAAGAAAGTCATATGTGATGCTTTCAGTGTCAAAAGTTGTGAAGATAAATCGTAGCATCTGCCCGGCCGTCGAAGGCGTAAAGGTCATTTCAAACGATTCACTTAGGGCATAGTTTGCCGTTCCACCTGCATCATAAAAAGTGCCTGCGCAGGTCGTCTGATCCGTATTGGACATGTTGTAAGTCTGTCCTATACTTAAAATTGAAAAGAAAAATAACGAAAAAATGGGTAGAAATATCTTTTTCATTGTGATGTCAGGTTTTAAATTAATTCAATCAAAGAATTGTTCTTATTGTTTTTTTTCGTCGCTACTCACAAAATCAACCGAATACTCGTACCCGAACTCCTTTTGCGAAGAGAGTAACACGCTCTTGATTTCGTCCACGTAAGAAAATTCCTTCACTCTAACCCAAAGTATCTCTTTTTCAAAATACGCCGAAGTCTCCACAATGTATTCCTCCTGCTTCAACTTTTTCTCCAGCAATGCAAAATCGGCTTCAGATTTCACTCCTCGAACCGAATATGTGAGCAGAACGCCAGGTCCTTTCTTAGGGATATTCCTTGCCTGCGCAGAGAGTTCCTCTTTTTCACAAAGCACTCTGGCTTCCCATCCGGCCTCAAAACTTTCGGCTCCCGAATGGAACACAAAAGTCAGCGTTCCTGAAGCTGATTTTATATTTTCTTTTATTGAATTTGTACTGGTGTACGTGTCAATTAAATTTGTTTCGGAATAATCACCATCATACACTGCAAGCCAGTCTTCACTGTTTAGTCTGAATAAATTAAACTGAACCATCAGTTTTGCATCTGCAGAACCGGAATTGAGTGTAAAGACATAATCCTCACCAGTTGAGTAGTTTCCTTCTTTTCCGCCAGAATCATAAAAATAACCGGAACAGGTTTGCTCCGAACCGTTTTTAATGGTGAATGATTGCCCGTTTACCCCCTGTAAACATAACAAACCCAGCAGTGTGAGAATTGTAATTTTCATATTATTTTTTATTTGTTCCCCTTAAAAAAAAACAAGCCAAACCTGATAACCCCCCCCAGGATTACGCAGATATGGCCTCAAAATCACCGCAGCTGAAATCGTTATCTGTATAAAAGATTGAAAAAAAACAGGAAAGCTGAATCAGTTTTTGCTTTTTCACGCCTCTCACTCAAATTATTCATTCAGTTTTGGAAAATTTACCCCTAAGACCTTGCTAAAGTTTGAAAGTTTAATTTAAAATGAAAAATAATTAGCTGAATTATCAACAATGGTTGACAACTGGGGTTAATTCTTCTATAGAATCGCTACAACAACCTATTAATATAGTGAATATCAAGACCTTACAAATTGGTCAATTCTTCGTGCATATTTTCCCATCCATGCATGGTTTGCTCCAATTGTTTTTTCAGATTGGTGTATTGTGCAGCTAATTTGCTGTAATCCTGACTATTACCAATTTCTTCAGGGCTATTCAACTGATTTTCAATAATCAACATGGCAGATTCAATTTGGCTGATTGACTCTTCGGCCTCGGCAATTTGCTTTTCGATTTTTCGCTTCTGACGATCTTTCTCTTTGTTGTCGAGATATTGTTGCTTCGAGGCGCTGATTTCTTTTTCTGCTGAAGTGCCTTTTTGCGAGCGCTGCGCGTCGGCCTGCTCCTGATCACGGATCTCCATCAGCTCATTTATGTCATAGTCAAGCTGACGGATCTGATGGTCGCGAAATTCAAAAATTCGGGTAGTAAGCCCCGACAAAAAATCACGGTCGTGCGAAACCACTATCAGCGTACCATTAAAATGCAGCAAAGCACTCTTCAAAACGTCTTTGGCTGCCATGTCCAGGTGGTTGGTGGGTTCATCAAGCACCAGAAAATTGATGGGTTGCAACAGCATCTTGGCTAGTGCCAGCCGCGTTTTTTCACCGCCAGAAAGAACACTCACTTTTTTCTCAACATCTTCGCCACTGAACAAAAAACTGCCAAGAATATTCCGTAGCTTAGGCCTGGTATCATTATCCGCAACATCCTCCAGCGTCTCGAACAAGGTTTTATTCCGGTCGAGCATTTCCGTCTGATTCTGCGCGAAATATCCAATCTGAACATTGTGTCCCAGTTTCAGCTGCCCGCCAAAATCGATGGCGCTCATGATCATTTTCACTAAAGTCGATTTCCCCTGCCCGTTCTGTCCGACAAAAGCTATTCGCTCGTTACGCGCTATGATGAAATCGGAAGATTTTATCACCAGCTTTTCGCCATAAGACTTGGTTACCTGTTCCGCTTCAACCACAATTTTTCCACTCTCTTTGGCAGGAGCAAAACGGAAAGCCATTCGTGAGTGATCGGTCTCTTCGATTGAAATATCCTCGTATTTTTCAAGCCGCTTCACGCGCGACTGCACTTGTTTGGCTTTCGACGCCTTATAGCGAAATCGCTCAACAAAAGATTCTATCTGTGCAATTTCGCGCTGTTGGTTTTTCAGTTCGGCACTTTGTTGCTCAATACGTTCCTGCCTCAGTTCCACATAATCGGAATAGTTGGCCGGATAATCATATAGTTTTCCTTGTTGTATCTCAATGGTGCGTGTGGTCACATTATCGAGCAATACACGGTCGTGCGAAACCAGCATTACAGCACCGGGATAATTCTGCAAAAATCCTTCAAGCCAGCGAATACTCTCAATATCGAGGTGGTTGGTCGGTTCATCGAGCAACAACAGATCGGGGCGCTTCAACAACAATTTAGCAAGTTCTACGCGCATCTGCCAGCCACCGCTGAATTCCGCCATAGGCCTGAACATCTCTTCCCGTGCGAATCCCAGCCCTTTCAGCACTTTCTCGATTTCTTCCTGATAATTGCTTCCGCCCGTCAAATGGAGTCTTTCAGTAATTTCGTGCAACTTTTCGGACAAAGCCAGATACGAATCCGACTCATAGTCCTGACGTTCGGTGAGATCCTTTGTTAATCTGTCAGTTTCAGCAATCAGTTTTTGAACTGCTTCGAAGGCTGATTCAGCCTCTTCATATACGGTTTTAACCGATGTAAAACTGCGCTCCTGAACAAGATAGCCAACTGTTTTATCTTTTGGGAACCCAAGATGGCCGCTGTAGCTTGTATCCAAGCCCGCAATAATTTTCAGCAACGTTGATTTACCAGCCCCATTGCGGCCTACAAGTCCTATGCGATCACGCGAATTCACTACAAACCCGATGCGATCGAACAACACACGCCCCGGAAACTCTACCAGCAAATCATTGATTGAATACATGGTGCAAAAATAAGAAGAAAGATAACACAGTGGTCAGTAGCCAGCAGGATCGACGCATTAAACTCCACAAAAATCTGCAGGAATCGTAGGATCACAGAGTTCCACAGAGGTATCACAGAGTATCACAGAGTGACAAAATAGCAAAAGCCGGTTAACAGTGTACACAACGAGTTGTGTAAATCAATTACAGCACATCGAATTCTGAAAGCGCTCTTTCAGATTCACTTTGCTGTAATTGATACCGGCTTTTGCCGCGTAAATTCAACTCCGTGTGACTCCGTGTGTACTCCTTCAAACTCTGTGTAACAAAGGTTATAAAGGCATGACATTGTACGCTTGAAGTCGGCATCGGATGCATTAATCAGAAGTATATACAGGCATTTAAATGCGTTGGCCCTGCAGTAGCCAGTGCCCAATAGCGAGTATATTTGTAACAATTGTAAAGTGTTATGTCTTTAAGTCGTAACGTCTGTAACGAAAGATTTATCTCACAACTGGCTATTAACAACTGAAAACTAAAATTATTATCTTTGCTGCATCATCAAAAAATAATAGTCGTGAAAAATACATTCCTGTCCGAACGCATCACAAAAATGAGTGAGTCAGCCACACTGGCAATGACCAAGAAAAGTCGTGAAATGAAAGCTACCGGCATTGATGTTATCAACCTTAGCATCGGCGAGCCCGATTTTTTCGTTCCTGATTTTATTAAAGCTGCCGCCAAAAAAGCAGTCGATGACAACTTCTCATTTTATCCACCAGTTGCTGGTTACCCGCAACTGCGTCAGGCCATTTCAAACAAACTTAAACGTGACAATAATCTTGAATACGCACCTGAACAAATCGTCGTTTCAACTGGTGCCAAGCAGGCAATCTGTAACGTTTTTCTGGCTTGTCTCGATCCGGGCGACGAGGTAATCGTGCCTGCACCTTACTGGGTGAGCTATACCGAACTGATTAAACTCGCAGGCGGAGTTCCAGTCTATATTCCGACCACCATTGAAGATGATTTCAAAGTCACTCCGGAGCAGATCGAAAAAATGATTACGCCAAAAACAAAAGCATTCATTTTTTGTGCACCCAACAATCCTTCGGGAATGCTCTACACCCTTGATGAACTCAAGGCGCTGGCCGTTATGTTTGGCAAACATCCAGAAATCCTCATCATCTCGGATGAAATTTATGAGCTGATCAATTTCGATGGAAAAACATACAGCATTGGTATTTTCCCTGAAGTGAAAGACCGCACTGTGACTATCAATGGCCTTTCAAAAGCTTTTGCCATGCCGGGCTGGCGTATTGGCTACAGCGCTGCACCACTCGATATTTCAAAAGCCATCGAAAAAGTGCAGGGACAGGTAACTTCCGCAGCCAATGCCATCGCACAGATTGCCGGCGTTACGGCACTTCAGGTCGATCCCGCTCAGTGCGAAGATCTGCAGAAAATGAAACAGGCTTTCCTCCAACGTCGCGATTACGTTGTAAAACGTCTGGGCGATATTCCTGGCTTCAAACCAAATGTTCCAATGGGCGCATTTTATGTGTTTCCCAATGTTCAGCAATTGTACGGAAAATCCGACGGCACCACGGTTG
The DNA here is from genome assembly GCA_001769275.1 of Bacteroidetes bacterium GWF2_43_63. Taxonomy (NCBI): domain Bacteria; kingdom Pseudomonadati; phylum Bacteroidota; species Bacteroidetes bacterium GWF2_43_63. The sequence continues at coordinate 8,232 of MEOQ01000026.1, forward strand.
TAAAAGACGACAGCGACCTGTGTATTTACATTCTCAACAAAGCGCATGTCGCACTGGTTCCCGGTTCTGCTTTCGGTGATCCCAACTGTATACGTTTCAGCTACGCAACCAGTATGGAAAACCTGACCAAAGCATTGGATTGGATTGAAAAAGCTATCAAAGAATTGAAATAAATTCATTTTTATTTTCAATCTTGTTATACCCTGAGCGCCGCTGTCATGCTGAGCGGAGTCGAAGCACAAACAGCGGCGCTTATTTCTTATAAAGCTACTCTCGCTCTCATTCTCACTCTGATTTTCCGCTCTCGCTCTCATATACTCTCTTTCTCGCTCTCACTCTCACACTGTTGTTTCCGGGGGGAATTGACTTATTAAAATGTGTCCTATGGCCAAAAGCAAAGTCGAATCCTGGTTTCTGAATACTGTTCAGGACAATAAAAAAATCAGCGCGCACTGCCTGTTGAATCCTGTGGTTACTGACAATTATGTAACACTCGGACAACTCACAGCATTGCGTTTTCTTGAGTGGGTATGCGATCATCCCGGAGGTGTGATTGCACTTCCGACTGGAAAAACACCAGAGTTTTTTATCAAATGGACACAGTTCTATCTCGAAAACTGGAGCCGTGAAATCAAAAAAGGCATATTGTCCGAAATTGGCTTCAAACCAAATGTGAAGCCCGATATGAAATCGCTGGAATTTTTTCAGCTCGATGAATTTTTTCCGATAGATCCGTCGCACGAACGCTCCTTCTCGCATTTCATCAATACTTTTTACATCAAAGGTTTTGGCCTCGACCGTCGAAAAGCGCATCTGATCAACACTTGCGACATGCCCGACCGTAGTCGTATGAATCTTTGCGAACTTTTTTCGGATGGCGAAATTGATCTGAGTCTGCGCACACGTCAGGTGAAATCAGAAAAGGAACTGCACAAAAAAAGAGCCATTCAATACATCGATCAGATGTGTGCCGAATACGAAGAATCCATCCGAAAAGCAGGCGGTATCGGCTTTTTCCTTGGGGGCATTGGGCCGGATGGTCACATTGCATTCAATATTCGTGGCAGCCGTCACGACTCGGTCACACGTCTCGATCACATCAATTACGAAACGCAGGCAGCCGCTGCATCCGATCTGGGTGGAATCGAAAATGTACGCCGCAAAGCTGTTGTTACCATGGGTCTGCAAACCATTACTGCCAATCCCGATTGTACTGCCATTATAATTGCTGCAGGCGCCTCAAAATCAAAAGTAGTGGCCGATGCTATATTGCATGAACCTTTACCGGAATTCCCGGCAACCAGCCTTCAGAAATTAAAGAATGCGCGCATGTTCATTACCCGAAGTGCCGCAGCAGGACTGATTGAGGAGAAATTTCCGGCATCGGCCGTTTCCGATCAGGCCATCAAAAACAAGATCCAGCGCGGACTTGATCTGCCTAAAGGGAAAGTGATCATGCACACCGCACCGCACCACGACGACATTGAATTGGCCTATTTTCCTGCCATCCATCATCTCGTGCGAAGCGACAAAAATGAAAATCATTTCGTGTATTGCACCAGTGGATTTACGGCAGTAACAAACATCTACCTCGCTTCGGTACTCGAAGCAACGGCCGCTTTCCTCAGTAGTAGCGACATTCAGGACAAAGCATCCGAAATAAAATTATTCGATATTTCATCCGGGAACTATGATATCACGGGCTATCTAAATGGTATCGCGCAGCAGCAAAAAGAAATTCAACTTTTACATATTGCCTGTCGCATGGTTCGCAATGTGGCTTCGCACCTGAATTCGCGCAGCTGGGAGAAAATAAAAAAATTCATTGAATCGATTTCAAACATCATTGCATCTCTCGAACCTGGCAGTAAAGAACCGGATGAAATCCATCTGGCCAAAGGCTGGGTGCGCGAATTCGAGGCCGAACTTGCCTGGGCGCATTTCGGATTGCCTGATTCCTACACGCATCACATGCGATTGAAATTTTACTCGGCCGATATTTTTCCGGAGTATCCTAACTACAACGAAGATGTGCTGCCGATTTTCAATCTGATGAAAAAAATAAAACCCGATGTAATTACACTGGCCATCGATCCCGAAGGAAGTGGACCTGATACACATTATAAATCGCTCATGGCAATTTCGACAGCCATCGACGAATATGTAAAGAAAACCGGACGCACCGATATCCGCATCTGGGGCTACCGCAACGTGTGGTCGCATTTCAAACTCGGCGAAGTAAATACCATCATTCCTGTTTCATTAAACTCGCTGGCAGTGTTACACAATATGTTCAACACCTGCTTCCTGAGCCAGCGCTCCGCCTCGTTTCCGAGCTATGAATTCGATGGGACCTTCAGCGAACTCGCACAGAAAATATGGGTTCAACAATTCAATGAACTTCGCACAATTCTGGGCGACAACTATTTTTACGAAAGCACCAGTCGTATGTTGAACCGCGCTTACGGAGCCATTTACATGAGCGATATGAGTTATCAGGAATTCACTGAATATCTGGTGCCACTCCGCAGACTACTTGAGTCGAAATCAATGCTGGAGAAATAGCGGAACGAGATACGAGATATGCATTAGGCATAAGTCATTAGGCGTAAGGCATAAGGCGTTGTGCGTTAAGCCATGGACCGCATGCCGCAAGCCTTCTCCAAAGCTCCTTGTCAGAGCTGATGGCTGACTACGCTTATTCCAGCCCGTACTTATCAATAAAATAAATCAGCGACGCCATTCCTGCGGCACCAAGCTGCATCTCACGGCGCACAATTTTATCAAATGTGTCTTTGGCCGAATGATGATATTCGAAATATCGTTGCGAATCGCACACAATGCCCGCAAGTGCAGTAACGCTCCCTTTCAGAAAACCTACATCCACCCCGCTGCCACCTTTATACCACAAATAAAATCCATAGGGTTCCAGCAATTTTTTCCAGGAGGTGATTTTGTTGTAAGCCGCTTCCGGTGCGTCAATTGAGAAACCAGTTGGTAACGCAACCCCTCGATCGCTCTCCAATGCAAACAGGTGCTTTTCACTTTTCGCTAACGCTTCTTCTGCGTATTTTTTTCCTCCGCGCTGATCCATTTCTTCATCAATGAACATTACCACACGCAAGGTATTATGCGGCTTGTAGCCAGTTTCAAAAAACAATCTTGCAACTTCGAGCGATTGCATGCATCCACCACCATCATCATGCGCACCGGCAGAATTATACCACGAATCGAGATGTCCGCCTACAGTGATAATTCGCTCCGGATGCGATATTCCACGTATTTCACCAATCACATTTCCTTGCTCAACTTCTGGTAGTTCTTTGCACGAACTGCTTAAAAATACTTTTGCCTGCGGATATTTCATCAACGCAGAATCAAGTTCTAATGCGTCTTTGGTGCTAATCGCAAATCCGGGAATTTTTATGTCAGTAGTTTTATAACGCATGATGCCGGTATGCGGGAAATCATCAATCGCTGTATTGATCGACCGCACCAAAACAGCCACTGCACCCAGCTTCGAAGCTTCATCTGCGCCCAGCACACGCATTGAGGAATTCTCGCCATACGCTCTGAAAGTATTCACGTATGTCTGATTCATTGGTCGGTTGAAATAAACAATCTTTCCATTTATGGTGGATGGATCTGCTTTCTTCATTTCATCCATACTATTGAAAATCACTACCTGAGCGGTAATCCCGCCTTCTGGCGTCTGCACCGATCCGCCAAGAATATCAACAGTCAACGGAAATTTCTCTTTGTCATTCAAAGTGTACCATGCTGTATCCTGCCCGGGAAGCCATTGCCGCACCATGCAAGGCTGAATATAAACCGAATCAAATGGCATGCTTTTCATTATCTGCAACATGTATTGCATTGCATTATCCATGGCTGGCAAACCAGCAAGACGGCCCGGAGCAACATTGCATAGCCCTTCAAGATTTTTGTAGGAGACTTCGCTTTTCAACGCATTGTCAAAAACAGATTTTATCATCAGGGAGTCCGCATCCTGCGCTGTTGTACAAAAAGCTGATGCTAAAATTATAACTAAAAGAAATAATCCTTTTTTCATAGATGTCGAGAAATTATATCAGAATAATTCTGCATTCTTAAATACGCCACTTTTCAGAATACCCTGCAGCTTTTTATTGCCAAGACCATCAATGATTGCATTGGCGTAACGATCATTGTGGACATCGCTGCCAACTGCAGAAACAAATCCTTTCGCTATCAAATCAAACGCTCTCTGCCGGACTTCAGAACCATAATAGCCACACAACGAAGGCAAATTAACCTGAAATACCACACCCGCTGAATGCAGATCAGCAAATATATTTTCATCAACCGGCCAGTAATTATAACGCTCCGGATGCGCCAGGACAGGCGTGTATCCTTTCATCATCACATCCTGAAGCAAATTTTTGAACATCGGGTGAGGATTGTAATAAGATACCTCCACCAAAACATATTTTTTTTCACCGAAAGAAATTAATCCTTCTTTGATGTGTTTTTCAAAACCATCATCAATCAGATATTCTGCAGCCACCTGCAATTCAAGTCCGGGTATTAAAGAAAATACAGATTTCTGCAACTTTTCAAAAACCGGAAAAATAGTTTCTATACCATTGCGATAATATTCAGCCTGCACATGAGGCGTGCAGACAATCTTCCGAAACCCGCATTCATACATACGTTTCAGAATATGCAATGACTCTTCTTCTGTCTTACAACCGTCATCTATGCCCGGAAGATAATGCGAGTGAATATCAGTCTTTAAAACTGAATAATCGACCAATTCAGGCTTTTGGAAAAAGTGACTAATCAAAGACATTTTTATTTTTCTTAAACCATTCTATTGTTTTACGAAGACCATTTTCAATTTCTGTATCAGGTTTGTATCCGATCAGATTCATGGCTTTGGCAATGCTCGCTGAAGATGAACGAATATCGCCCTGCCGCTCATTTTCATACACGACCTTCGATTTCCCACCACAAATTCCATTGACAACATTGAAAAGAGTATTCACTGAAGTTGAGCCACCACAGCCAATATTCATGACATTGTATCCAACCTGATCCAGCATGAACGCTGTGAGAATATTTGCATTGACAACATTGTCAACATATGTGAAATCACGGCTTTGCTCGCCATCACCAAATATTTTTGCATTTTCTTTTTTCAGCGCATGATCTATGAATAAAGGAATCACGGCAGCATAAGCGCCTTTCGGATTCTGACGCGGACCAAACACGTTGAAATATCGTAAACCTGTAATGCTCATGCCATAGAGATCGGTAAACACACTCGCATACAACTCATCTGTAACTTTACTAACAGCATAGGGCGACAATGGCTTCCCGGTTTTCTCTTCGGTCTTAGGTATCGTTGTGTCATCTCCATACACAGACGAAGACGAAGCAAAAACTACTTTTTTTACCTTATTAAGCCGACAAAGATGAAGTATATTTACAAATCCGTGAACATTGTTTATATCAGTGGCAGGTGGATTCTCAACCGAACGTGGGACACTGCCCAGCGCGGCCTGATGAAACAAAACATCTGCTTTAATGAAATGCGCCGCTATTGTATTGGCGTCATTAATATCTGCCTGCGCAAACGTGAATGCATCGTTGTCGAAATGATGCTTGATATTCTCAATGCTTCCTGTCAGCAAATTGTCGATGACAATAACGCGAGCAGCACCATGAGCCAGCAAAGCATCAGTTATATGCGAACCGATAAATCCTGCACCTCCGGTAACAATACATTTCTTTCCTTTGATTTTTGAAAATATACTACCTGTTTTCATACATTTCTTTATAATAATTCATATAACTTCCTGATGTAATTCTATCCAGCCATTCCTGATTTTTCAGATACCAGTCCACCGTTTTTTCAAGACCTTCTTCAAAGGTTACTGTTGGTTCCCAACCAAGCTCATTTTGAATTTTAGACGAATCAATGGCATATCGTAAATCGTGTCCAGCTCTGTCTTTTACATAGGTGATTAATTGTTCAGATGTGTGTGCTTCTCTTCCGAGCTTCGTATCCATTATACTACAAAGCAGCTTAACCAGATCAATATTTTTCCACTCGTTATTTCCACCTACATTGTAAGTTTCTCCAACTTTTCCTTCGTGAAAAACAAGATTAATAGCGGCGGCATGATCTTCCACATAAAGCCAGTCGCGTACATTTAAACCCTGTCCGTAAACAGGAAGCGGCTTGTTATGAATGATATTGTTAATGATAAGCGGAATCAATTTTTCCGGAAAATGGTATGGACCGTAATTATTGCTGCAGTTCGTAATCACTGTAGGCAAGCCATATGTATGATGATACGCCATCACAAAATGATCGCTCGATGCTTTGGCCGCAGAATAAGGGCTGCGTGGATCATAGGATGTTTCTTCACTAAACAAGCCGGTTTCGCCAAGTGAACCAAACACCTCATCGGTAGAAATATGATGGAATTTTTTACCATCCATGTTATCTTTCCAGAGATTCTTTGCGGCATTCAGAAGATTCACGGTTCCCATCACATTGGTCATGACAAACTCCGTTGGATTGATTATACTTCTGTCAACATGCGATTCAGCCGCAAGATGCACAATCCCGTCTGGTTTGTATTCGCTGAAAATTTTATTGATGTGTTCGAAATCACAGATGTCTGCTTTTATAAAAACATAATTGCTTTTTTTCTCAACATCGCGCAGATTATCTAGATTACCAGCATAAGTAAGTTTATCGAGATTAATAATTCTACACTCCGGATATTTATTTACAAATAACCGAACTACGTGAGATCCGATAAAACCTGCTCCTCCGGTAACAATAATGGTTTTTTTCATGATTTCTTTTCAATTTTATTTCTGTAATTTTGTTCCCACTTCCATGCTGAAAGCGTTATTTCATCGAGTGTTCGGGTAGGCTTGAACCCCAAAACTTTTTCAGCTTTTGTGGTATCGGCCCATACTTTTTCTATATCACCCGGACGACGATCAACAATTTCATAAGGAAGTTTAAGCCCGCTGGTCTTTTCAAAACTCTGAATGACTTCAAGCACTGTAAAACCATGTCCACTGCCAAGATTAAACACTTCAATATGATTGTCATTCATTTTTTCGCAATATTCAAGCGACTTCACATGCGCCTGAGCAAGGTCCGAAACGTGGATGTAATCACGCACTGCGGTACCATCTTTCGTTTCATAATCACCACCAAAAACCTTCAGTTTGTCGCGCAAGCCAATAGCTGTTTGTGTAATATATGGCATCAGATTATTCGGAACTCCGCGTGGCAACTCACCAATAAAAGACAATTCATGGGCTCCTGACGGATTGAAATATCTCAGCGAAACAATGCGCATTCCCGGTTGTGACTTGATGAAATTCGCAATGATTTCTTCTCCTATTTGTTTTGTATGTCCGTAAGGCGACCATGCCGGACTAAAAGGCGTATCCTCGGTTACAGGAAGTACCTCACTCTGTCCGTACACAGTGCAAGAAGAAGAAAAAACAAACGATTTTATTTTTCGTTCCTTGCAAAAACCAAGAACACTCACTAATGAGCCTACATTGTTTCGATAGTATTCAAGCGGATTTTCAACAGATTCACCAACACTTTTATACGCGGCAAAATGAATAACTCCATCAATATCATCCGGCAATTTATTCAACTCTTCGCGGTTGCCAACATCCATTCTGTAAAATTCAGGACCAGTTCCGGTGATTAAGAAAATCCGCGCCAGCACAGACTCTTCGCTGTTTGATAAATCATCAGCAATCACAACATCCAGTCCGGCATTGATTAATTCAACAACAGTGTGCGAGCCGATATAGCCAAGTCCGCCTGTTACCAGAATTTTTTTCATACTACTATAAACTCCAGTAGGTTAAGTTCTTTATATTGTGTCGCAGAATGCCTTTCACATCAATCAGAACACCTTTATCATCGGTCAGCAACGAAGCTATTTTCTCTTCATTCAGATCCATGTAAGCGTCATGCATTACTGCAAGCACCACTGCATCGTATTTTCCCTGCGGTCCCGATGCCAGTGGCAATCCGTATTCATGCTCAAACATTTTTGCATCGGCATGCGGATCGATCGCATCAACTTTCAATCCGTATGAAATTAGTTCATGGATTATATCAACTACTTTGCTGTTGCGGATGTCTGTAACGTTTTCCTTGAAGGTAACGCCCATTACAAGTACTTTGCTGTCGAGAATATTTCGACCTGCTTTGATGAGTTTTTTTACTAATTGTTTTGCCACATACGATCCCATACTGTCGTTCACAAAACGGCCTGCACGAATGATTTGCGGATGGTATTTATATTCCTGTGCTTTATGAACCAGATAATACGGATCAACTCCAATGCAATGTCCGCCAACAAGTCCCGGCTGAAATTTCAGAAAGTTCCACTTGGTGCCTGCTGCCTCAAGAACATCCAGTGTGTCAATTCCCATTCGTCCGAAAATAATTGAAAGCTCATTCATCAAACCAATGTTGATATCGCGCTGAGTGTTCTCAATGATTTTTGCAGCTTCAGCAACCTTAATGCTGGGCGCACGATGAACGCCGGCTTTGATCACAAGTTCGTAAATTTTTGCAACCTCTTCCAAAACTTCAGGGGTGTTCCCCGACACAATCTTTACAGTATTTGTGAGCGTATGCACTTTATCACCTGGATTGATGCGTTCCGGAGAATAACCAACATTGAAATCATGCGGAAATTTTAACCCGCTGAATTTCTCCATAATCGGAATGCAATCCTCTTCAGTTGCTCCCGGATAAACAGTTGATTCAAAAACAACCGTATCACCTTTTTTGAGAATCTTGCCAACCGTTTCACTTGCTTTCAACAGCGGTGTCAGATCAGGCAAATTATGATTATCAATGGGTGTTGGCACCGCAACTATATGAAAGGATGCGGCTTTGAGGTCATCCGTGTTGCATGTGTATGTTATTCTTCTATTCAAAAATTCTTCTGAAGGGATTTCATCACTCGGGTCAATGTTATTCTTCATGAGTTCAACCCGGTCCGGCTTAATGTCGAATCCGATAACATCGATGGTCCTTGCAAATTCAAGCGCAATGGGAAGACCTACATAACCGAGACCGATAACAGACAATTTTGTTTCGTGATTAAGTAGTTTTTCGTAAGTGTTCATGGTTGCTTTTTTTATTTATTGATTGTATTCAAAATCGGGTGATATTCACCACTAAGAGGAGCAATGGCTGAATTTCGAATGTTATACACCATTTCAATCGAGCGGCGTGCATCCTCAAGCCCAAAGCCATTTCCCGCAAGTATATGCCGGTAACTGTCAGTATGCAATTCAGTAAATCCCTCTGAAAATTCAAACTCAGAGCCATTCACACGAATTGAACGAAATGTCCTCTTTTGTCCTTTAACTTCTTCAGGAAGATCGTTCTCATCTATACTCAGAAACCAACGAACATTGGCGTTTTTTAATTTGAAATATCCTGCTGCCTTTTGATTATTGTGCAAGTGAACAACAGACTGTTCCACATCGCCAAAAATCCATGTCAGCATGTCGAAAAAATGAATTCCGATATTGGTTGCCACACCACCACTCTTGCTCACATCGCCTTTCCAGGAATGCTGATACCAGTGACCGCGACTTGTGATGTATGTCAGATCAACGTCGAAAAACTCATCTTTCTTTTGTTCAATATCTTCTTTCAATTTCCGGATTGAATCGTGAAGTCTGAGCTGAAGAATGTTGTTTATTTTCTTTCCGGTTTCGTTTTCGATTTCTGCAAGTGCATCAATGTTCCATGGGTTCAACACAAGCGGTTTTTCACAAATCACATCTGCCTGATTACGCATCGCCATGCGGATATGCGCATCGTGCAAATAGTTCGGAGAACAAATACTCACATAATCGATCTTGCTCTCGCCCGCTCTGCGAACTTTGTCGAGATGACGGTCGAATCGTTCCGACTCACTGAAGTAGTCTGCTTCCGGAAAAAAGGAATCGATTACACCAATTCCATCATAAGGGTCCAGCACCGCAGTCAGACGATGTCCGGTATCGCGGATGGCCTTCATATGTCGCGGCGCAATATAACCCGAAGCGCCAATCAGCGCAAAATTCAACGGCTTGCTCATTTTGTTTCTTTTGTTACGATGCCATTCCGCAAAATATATTTTTCCCCACTTTCGGGGCAATCGGCTGTTCCGTCTTCTCTGAAAATAAGGCGATGACCATATTCACTCACCCAACCCAGCTGCCTTCCCGGATTCCCAATCACCAAAGCAAATGGCAACACGTCTTTTGTCACAACAGTGCCGGCGCCAATCAGCGCGTATTCACCGATGGTATTACCGCAAACAATGGTCGCATTTGCGCCTATCGAAGCGCCCTTCTTTACAAGCGTTTGTTCGTATTTTTCGCGCCGTATTATTGCACTACGCGGATTTGAAATATTAGTGAACACCATGCTGGGTCCCAGAAACACATCGTCTTCGCAAATAACTCCTGTGTAAATCGATACGTTGTTCTGAACCTTTACGTTGTTGCCCAAAATTACTCCTGGCGATACAACTACGTTCTGACCAATGTTGCAGCCATTTCCAAGTGTGCATCCCGACATGATGTGCGAAAAATGCCAGATCTTGCAGCCTTCGCCAATAGTGCAGTTTTCATCTATAACACTGGTTGGATGTGCAAAATAATCTGCCATAATTATTTATTTAAAAATTCAAGAACAGAATCAGTGATGAACTTCAACTGTTCTGCATCAAGCTCTGTGTGCATCGGCAATGAAAATACATTTTCAGAAAGCCATTCTGTATTCGGGAAATCACCCTGCTTATAGCGTGGATCGAGATAAGCTTTCTGCAAATGCAATGGAACAGGATAATAAATCATGCATGGAATGCCACGTTCCTGAAGGAATGTGATCAGACCGTTTCTGTCAACACCTTGCCCGATAAGCGTGTATTGATGGAAAACATGACGCGATTTTTTGTAACGGAATGGGGTGATAAGTTTCGGATTGCCTGCAAATGCTTTATCATAATAATCTGCAGCGGCAATGCGGGCATTTATATAGTCATCCAAATGTTTCAGTTTAATATCAAGCACGGCAGCCTGAATACTGTCAAGACGACTGTTGACCCCAATTTCGTCATGATAATACCGGACTTTCATCCCGTGATTGACAACCACGCGCAGCTTTTCAGCAAGTGCATCATCGTTGGTAAACACAGCCCCACCATCACCAAAACAGCCAAGGTTTTTCGACGGAAAAAAGCTGGTACAGCCAAGATGTCCGATAGCACCGGTTTTCTTCGATGTTCCGTCTTCGAAATAATAATCAGACCCGATACTCTGGCAAGCATCTTCAATCACATACAGGTTGAATTCCTTCGCAATCGCCATTATCTCTTCCATTGGAGCGGACTGACCAAAAAGGTGTACTGGCACAATGGCTTTGGTTTTCGGAGTTATAGCCTTTCGTATAGCGTCAACTGATATGTTCATGGTGTCTTTCTCAACATCAACCAAAACTGGTGTCAGATGCAGCAGCGCTACAACTTCAGCAGTTGCAATAAAGGTGAATGATGTTGTAATGACTTCATCGCCCGGCTCCAGCCCAAGCGCCATCATGCTTACCTGCAACGCATCGGTGCCATTGGCACAGGGAATTACGTGCTTAACACCAAGATATTGTTCGAGATTTTTCTGGAATCGCTGAACAGCAGGACCGTTGATGAATGCTGTACTTGTAACAACTTCCATGATTGAGCTGTCTATTTCGCTCTTGATTTTTTCATACTGACCCTGAAGGTCAACCATTCTGATAGGCTTCATCCTCAATTTTTTTGCAAAGCTAATAAAAAGATGGTTTGCTTTATATAAGTGTATAGAATCAAATGTCAGGGTTAAGGTCGAGGTCAAGATCGAGGTCAAGAAACATAGTCACACTACTGGCGCGGTCCCGATAACAATCGGGATGTAATCCGTGACAGTGGCTGTCTTCCGCTTAATGCCCCGACGTTTTGTGCATTGCGCTCTGCGCATCGAGCTAACTAATACCTCACCACAACTCCGGTACTCGCACCATTTAAAATATCCTTCAGCGTGCTCTTGATCTCAACAATTTCCGGGTCATTTGTTTTTACAGCACGCACGTTTTTTTTAATATTCTTCACTTCATGCGGAGTCTCTATAATCGTTTTCACATTAATCATCGAGGCCACATCAACGCCCATGAAATCCTGTTTCAGCGGGCTATTATCTTGCTTATTAATTTGTTTCGCTATCAGCGGTCCAATGTTCTTTTTGCTGAATCTATGCTTGCCTGCTTTCATGTATTTTGGAACAATAAATCCATATTTCATTCCAGCCAGCTGCAACAGCGCTCTTTTAAAAACTTTGTGGTTTTTGAAACGAAACGATACCTGATAAATTCCCTTCTTCGTATCAGACTCAGCTTTAACATTGCTGATACCACTTACATTTTTCACCGCATTTTCAACCGTTTGCGGGAAATTCAGAATTTCATCAGATGGTTTAAACGCATCCATCCCTGTTTGCGATAGCGCGCTAAGATCAAGCTTCAGCGAATAATCTCCGCTTTTGTCAGGGTAAATAATAATCCTTTCCTCAAGCTCAATGCATGAGGTCAAAAGCAAAGCTGCCAGCGCAAGAAAAGCTGTTCGAAAATTATTGTACAATCGCATTGGGGTCAAATACTTTTTTCAAAATGTCATTGATACGGGCTGCCGGATCGGTGCGGATTTTCTTTTCTTCAACAGCAATCTGAGAGAATAAGGCTGCCAGTGCTTTTTCCGTCACATACTTCGACAAGTCAGTCTGAATCGGAGTTACCAAAGGAATTTTATTGTAGGTGCTGGTAATGTCTGCCCAGTATTTGGTGCAATTCACAGCATCCAAAGCTTTAGTAATTTCCGGCTTAAACAAGGCGGTAAGTGATGCGGTGGTTTTCGATTTGAAATATTCAGTTGCTGCATTTTCAGATCCTTTCAGAATGTTGACAGCATCGGTAATGGTCATTGATGTAATGGCATTCAGAAATATCGGACCAGCTTTGGCAACAGCGTTTTCAGCACCATGATTCATGGTTGCAATGAAATTATCGATCAACGTTTCCATCCCAAGTTGCTGTAGTTTTTCTTTTGCTTTTATAGCTTCCTGCGGGAATGGGATCAGGTACAGCGGATTTTTCAATATGCCGTCAGCTTTTCCAAGCATTCCAACAGCATTGTTTGTCCCTACGTTGAGTGCCTCTTTCAATCCATTTGCAACTTCACCTTCAGTGAGCACAACCGGCATGTTCGTAGGCAGATTCAGCTTGCCAAGGGTGTCGCAAGCAGTAAATAATACCAAAGCTGCAGCAAACGCAATAATGTATTTTTTCATGGCAAAAATATTTTCGTAAAGTTACAAAATCTGATTGATATTAATAACTTTACAATCACAATCAATATTTCAATAAATGGAAATGCCTCAGGGATCACTCATCAGCTACTTTAGTACGCTGGTAAAACAACACGGCGGAATCAATCTGGCACAAGGAATTCCAGGATTCAATCCACCACAGGAATTACTGGAAGAACTTAAAAATGTGGCTTTTGAAAACATTCATCAATATCCTCCTGGCATCGGGAACTTCGCGCTGACAGAGCAGCTGGTGAGCTTTTATTCTGAACAATATCCGCTGAAAAAAGAAAATATCATCATCCTGCAGGGCGCAACCGAAGCGCTGTGTCTGATTTTCATGTATGTTATGCGAAATAATAAAGGCCCTTTCACAACTTTATCATTTACTCCGCCTTACGAGTCGTACCGACAGCTGCCGAAGCAATTTGGAATGCCATTTATTGAGGTCGATCCCGATCAAAACGGAAATCTTCCACTCGAAAAAATTGCACAGCATATAGAAAAAGATAATGTGAAACTCATTTATCTTGCATCGCCCGGAAACCCGCATGGATTGGTGTTTTCAAAAGGAGATGTTAATGCAATAGCCGAATTATGTCAGCAAAAAAAGTGTTATCTGGTTTTCGATGCGGTTTACAGAACACTATATTATGAATCAAAACCCTACTCCCCTTTGTCAAAGCTGAATCCATATCTTTTTGTCGTCGACGGATTTTCGAAATGGTTTTCAATAACAGGCTGGCGGGTTGGTTTCCTCATGCACGATGAATCGCATTGTGCGGCATTACGCTCATTGCACGACTATACCGGACTCTGCACCAATTCAGTATTACAGGAAGCTCTGGCCAGATATATTTCAAAACATGATTTCGGAAAACAATACTCTGAAAAATTGAGAAACAGTCTCGCCGAAAATTATCGCTTTGCTTCTGAAAAACTCAACGGAATGGACTTTAACTGCAGAAAATCGGATGGAGGGTACTTCGTGTGGGCGGAGCTTCCACCGCGGTTTTCAAATGGGTTTGATTTTGCCGTTGACTTTTTTGAAAAACAAAAAGTAGCCATTGTTCCGGGAATTCACTTCAGCGAAAAGGCAAATACTATTGTTCGGTTCAATATCGCACGGCCGCTCCCTGAGCTATCTTCAGGGATGGAATTGCTAAGCGTCTTTCTTCAGAAAAAGAGCTGACAAATAATCCGGAAATTTATCGTTCAATATTCCTGATCGAGCCGTTTTCAGGGTCGAACAAAATATGGCGCAAATCAACTGGTAAATAATTAATGATTCCAAGCTGGCTGACAGCGACCTTTTCAATCAGCACCACTTCTCCATTCCCATTCCTGATTATGAAAACACAATCTTCGGGAATGTTATATGCCAACCCTTTGTTCTTGTTCCTTTTCGTATTTCCCATCGCGGTAGTTATCGCATCAGTACGGTCTTCTGATAATAACTGATAGTAATACATGCTCTCTGTGAACAAACTGTCTTCAACCGCTGATGCTCCTTCTGTTGTATAAAAGCTGAAGATAAAATTGTTTTCCACCGGTTTGTCAGGGTCAATATAAATTCGGTAATGTGTTGTGTATTCAACTGTTTTTCCAGTAAATAACGTCAGATACTCTTGCTGCATTTTATTGATTTCTCCCAGCATGGAATTAAAAGTATTCAAGTCGTAATCTACTTCCTGATAGCCTGAAATCAGATTCATTTTATTTTCTGAAATCAAACTGATATAATCCGCTGCATCTTTAGCCTTGTCTTCAAGCGACTTTTCAATGATGCTGTGTTGCAAAATCTGCTTTTCGATTGTAACAGTATCAAGAATAATTTTCTCAATAATTGTATCGGTTTTCACTTGAGTATTGCCGGTAGCAAAATGCTCAAATCCAAAACTTAAAGGCTTTGCTGAAACACCCTTGTCACTAATATGACTCGTACTCAATTCATTTTCCACTTCATCGGAAGTAGCATTCAGTGCCGTTATACAACCAAGCTCATTCAGAGTAAGCAGAAAATCTTCCTTGTTTTTCAACCCGCCTGTTTCAATATAAAAAAGTTTCGAAGTATCGGTTACAGCGAACGAATTCACCTGAATATTTTCAATGGAATAATCTGTTTTATTTTCAATTATAACATTGCTGATGCCGGTAAATTTCGCAGAATACTGCGCAAAAGGCCCTTTCAGATGATGGGTTTCCTTAACTGTTATATCGACTATTAACCGGGTTTTTGGTAGATAATATAAAACACCTTCTTTTTTCAGCTTGGTGTCACTCTTAACTGGGATGACTCTAAAAGAATGACATGAGCTCAGGCCAATTACCAATAATATGAGAATGCTTGTACGCATGGATTTTTTTTCAAAATTAATGAATTTCATCGAACTAAATCTATTACGGTTAAAGATTAAAACCTTTACCTTTGCAGCGGTATGAATACAAAATCAGCCATACGGCTCGGCAGCAATAAATCGCCTGTCATCATAAGCGAGAATCATGTAAAAGATTTCAGAAGGTGGTGGCAGCTCCGCATTGGAACACATAAAACAACTCCGGTAATTTTACTTATTGATGAGATTGTTTACGCCCTACATCATGACAAGATTGAAGACATTCTTAAAAATATGCCTGTTTCAGTATCCGAAATAAGGCAAATTGCTGGAGGTGAGAACTGCAAACAATTCGAAAATGCAGGTCGCATTCTGACAGACTGGATTTCTGCGGGTATTACTAAGGACACGGTAATTATATGTATTGGAGGCGGCTCCCTCACCGATCTGGGTGGTTTTATGGCTGCTATTTACAAACGCGGTCTGCGCACTGTCTACATCCCCACGTCGCTTTTATCAATGACCGACGCCTCCCTGGGTGGGAAAAACGCCATCAATTGCGGTGAGGCCAAAAATCAACTGGGCACAATCCGCTTTCCTGAATTCACGTTCATCACAACGGCCTGGTTTACATCATTACCCCCATCCGAAATGAAATCAGGATATGCCGAAATTATGAAACATGCATTGCTCGACGGTCGCAGTTTTATAAAAACAATGCTTGGCATCAGAAATGCCGAAATCGCGCCTTCTGCCCAATTACTTATTCGGAGCATTCGTGTGAAAATGAAAATTGTGACCGACGATCCATATGAAAAGCATGGAAGGCACTGGCTTAATCTTGGACACAGTTTTGGGCACGCCTACGAAAGTTATTTTAATTCTTTGGGCAAAAGTATTTCTCACGGACATGCCGTTGCTCTTGGCCT
The DNA here is from genome assembly GCA_001769275.1 of Bacteroidetes bacterium GWF2_43_63. NCBI lineage: Bacteria > Pseudomonadati > Bacteroidota > Bacteroidetes bacterium GWF2_43_63. Next base: position 24,937 of record MEOQ01000026.1, read on the forward strand.
TGCAGAAGCATTGTGCTTTTCTGTAAAATTGTCAGGATTTCCTCCTGCTGTCGCAGCCGATATCACAAAGTGGTTGAAAGAACAATTCGATTTTAATAATCTTCCGGGCTGGAACGATATCAGCGCCTATATTCTAAAAGATAAAAAAAATCTGTCCTCAGGAATTCGTCTGGTGCTAATGAAATCGCCCGGCAAACCCGTTATTCAAGATATGGATGAAGCTGTTTGCAAAGACATTCATGCCGGTTTCCTGAGCCAATTGTAATTTATAGCGCATAAAAAAAGTGAGCCGAAGCTCACTTTACTGAAATATCGTTTCTTTAGAAATATAGAATTCTATTGTCCTCAATATCAGCTTTTCGCTGCAAAGACTTGAACAACTCATAGTTTACTTTAGACTGGAAAAACTGCATTTTCTGAGCCATAATTGCTTTGGGATCAGCAGGCTGCGGTTCAACAACATCAAGCACCGTGTAAACAAAAATTCCCATTTCACCTTTGACCGCTTTTGAAAGCTTGCCTTTTGGTGATGCAGTAATGTTTCCAATAATATCTGGCTCCGGGCCATATCCCGGCAACGAATATGTTGAAAAAGTTACATCAAATGTATCGACATCTGCTTGTATTTTTGTTGCCAGAGCTTCAACGGTAGCGGTTCCATTCAGCGCACTGTTCATCTTTTCCATCAGCATCTGAGCTTTCTTCTCTTTTTTGGCAAAGGGTTCTATAAGAGTCTTCACATCTTCAAAAGGAGCTTGTCCTTTTTCAGTCCGTGATTTCAAAACAGCGATAACATACTTGGTTTCTGTGTCAAGTGAAAATACTGTTGAAATTGCACTTGGCTCAGTTTCTTCGTTATAAGCCCAACGAACCACTTCACGCCCTTCAGCAATTCCTGCTAAAGTAAAATCCGTTGTTTTCACTTTGTCTGCAACACGTTTTGTATAGCCTTTATCAACAATGTTCTTTTCGAATGCTTCCGCTGTCTGACTTTCTGCAGCGAACACATTGGCCAGATTGTATATTGAATCACTCGTTGCAGGGCTTGGCTCAACCGTACGCTGAATTGTGGCGATCTTAACCTTGTTGATTGGTTTCGTTTTATCGATTACTTTAATAACATGATATCCAAACACAGTTTCCACCACAGTATAAGAACCATTAGCTCCTTCTACACAAGCCTTGTTGAATTCAGGGACCATCATTCCTTCCTGGAACCAGTCGAAATATCCTGCATTCTGTTTTACTGAGGGGTCATTACTGTTTGCAATTGCCACCTGCGAGAAGAACACACTGTCTTTGCCTCTGACAACAGCCAAAAGACTATCTGCGACAAATTTCGCCTCTTCTTTTGTTCTGACAACAGCCGAATCAGCATTAGCTGCACCCTGATAAGCAATCAGAATATGTGATGCTTTGAGTGAATCCGGAATCATTTTCCGATCAAGCAATTTGTGCATGTAATAAATATTGTTTTCGATATAAGGCGCTACAAAAGTGCCAATGCCAGCTCCAAACAATGTGTCGGCTTTTACAGGGAGAACCTCACGACGCAAATATGAGCTATCCCATGTGAAATCAATGTCTGCATTTGAATTGATGAAAGCCAGAACATCTGTATTGGCCGTCTTTGTGAAACGGGAATAAATGGTGTCGACTTTTTCCTTCACTATTTTGTGATCTGTTACAGATGGCTTGACATCGAATATCACAAAATCAACAGCTGCTGTGGGTTCATCAAAGACAAAATCAAATTTGTGCTCTTCATAATATTTTTTCAATTCCTCGTCGGTAACCGAAATAGTAGAATCACTAATTGAAGCATATCTCAACCCGGTATAAGTAGTTACAAATTTTCTGTTGCGGTCAGCATTTTCACGGTCAATGAAAGCCTTTGGCAAGTAAAAAGCTTTGTTTACCAACGATACATACTTGGTTCTGATTCTTTCTTCAATAATCATTTTTTCATACATCCGCCAGTTCTGCTGTTCCTCTGGCGTGCGCTCCTCAATGCTTTCAACATAAGTTGCAACCTGGTTGGGGTCAAAAACACCAGTTTCGGGGTTGGTAAAAAGCTGCTTGATCAATGGATGAACATACTTTCCGGTGAAAAGCTCTCCAAGCTCAGCATCACTTACAGCCAAACCCAGCTTATCATATTCCTCTGCAAGGATAAGGCTTTCAACCATTTTGTCATACACTTCGTTACTTATCTGAAAGTTGTCCGAGGATGTAAACTGGATATCCTGTCCATATTGCATCAAATATTGAGCTTTACGCTCTTCAACTTTTGCTGAAAAATCCTGATAATTGACTTTTTCACCAAAAACAACAGCCAGGGGTTCAACCGACTTTTTCCCTCCGCTTGATGTCATGAAATCGCTTAAAACAAAGAGTGCTAAAGCAACACCGATGATGCCGATGAGTAAACCCGAATGTTTCCGTATTTTTCCAATGGTAGCCATTCTTCTTATATTTTATTTAAAAAAACGAGTGCAAAGGTAATCATTTTGAACAAACAGTCCTATTCTGAGGCATTTTTATCGTCTTTAATTTCAATTTCCCCCTTGGGCCTCAGGATTCTGTACTGATCGAAACTTTCGTCCGATTCAAATCCATCACCCCAGATAATCTTGTCCGGAGTAATAATTTTTATAAAAACGTTGGAATAAACCCGGTTGGCCTTTTCATCCCAGATCAAATGGTCAGTATACATCTTTTCGGAATCTGCTGTAATGATAACAACATCATACTTGACCTCAATGCGCTGCAATTCGTCGAAACGCTCTCCATACCTTGCAGTCAACACAGTCTCCTCTCGCCCGAGCGAATCGTAAAAAATCACTTTCAAACCATCCGTCAGTTTAAGAATGCCTTTCTGATCCTTGCTTTCATACCTCTTCGTCACCGGAGCGGTAAGACAGGCCTCAATGTGGCCGCTGTCGCTATAATACATGGTCACATCCAATGCCTGTTCAACCGGAAGCGTGTCTTTGACGGCCACTTCCTGTATACTGTTCATGGAGTTGCCACATGAAAAAATCATTGTGACTGCAAAAGCAGCCACAATGATGATTTTTAATGATTTATAGTTGCGAACCACCGTATTATCGGCTTCTGACAACGGTCGACTCAGTGTACCAGCATGATACTGTGTAGCTGGATCCTACAGAGATATTTTCAAAAAACAGTTCTTCAGAGTTCGGAAATCCACCGTAGCAGGCATTGTAATTAGCATTTGCAGCATTAATGACGTTTTCGTCGGTCGAAACAGACTTGGCTTTTGCATATTTATCGGCGGCAGCCCAGTAGCCGGCTTTTTTGCTAACCGGAGTTTCGCCTCCGCAACTCGATGCCGTTGAATAATATAAGTCACCAATTAATAAATAAGGCCTTCCATCATTTGGATTCAGACTGGCCGACTGCAAAGCAGCATTGCGAGCGTTGGCAAATTGATTCAAATTGCGGTATGCGTCTGCAAGATTGAGGTACGCTTCGGCTTTCTGAATCGGATCTTCGAGACCACCAACAGCTTCGCTCAGATATTTAACTGCACTACTGAAATTCTTGATTTTCAAAAACGACTTTCCAAGAGCCAACGCGGAGGTAGGTGTTGGAGACTGTTTGTAGAGTTCTTCTGCAGCATTGAAATACAAGGGGTCTTCAGTGCAGCTTTTCTTTTCCATCAGCTGGGTTAGCTTCAGCAGCCAGTTCAGGTCTGATTTCTTTGTTTCAAATTTTGCACTATTGATGGCTATTATCTGCTCACAATTTGCCCATGGATCGAATAAGCTATTGATGTTGTTCTCAGCAATTTCGTAAATCTCAATTTTTCTATTGATTTTTACAGAATCTGCAGGATTGGCCTTGAGTTCCTGCCTGTAGATGTCCAGCTGATACTCTGCAACAGTCATTGCAACATCGTAATTTTCATAAATTATAGCAGTATCAAGCTTTCCGGCACGAATCATTTCATCGGTCACTTTGTAGAAGATTGACAGTACTGCAGCTTCACTTTCATTGCCCTGAACCTTTATGGATTTCTCAAGGGTATAATAAATAAGCTCAATCTCTTGAGGGCGATAGGTGTACAAATCATACCCTTTTCTGCCGAGAACATAACCTTCGCCATACATTCTTGCACAGCCAAAAGCTTCAATATTGCGATCATACAACAACATCAGCGTATCAATGCATAATTCTTTTGCAGCACTGTCAGGAGCATTGTCAATCATGTATCCGACAATACGCACTCCATCAAGGTAAAGGTTCTGACTAATCAATGGGGTATTGTCGAAACAATATCTCCAGGGACCCAGGGTATATTTAATTGCTTCCCCTTTGTATTTGGAGTCTCTCCATTGTTTAAAATTCTCGCGATACAGAGAGAAATTTTTTACGCCATTAACGCTATCGATGCCGTATTTTGGACCTTTAATGCTGCACGACAAAGGAAATCGGATGCTATCCTGAGCATTCACTGACTGAAACAATGGTAACATCAGTGCAAAAACAAGAATGAAATTTAAAACGGTTTTCATGACTCTATAATTCTAATTGTACTTTTTCTTTTCAAACCAACGCTCTTTCAGAGAAATTCCCAAAACAAACCTTATGTAGTTTTCCTCTATCAGATTCTGGTTGGTGGTCCCCATTTTCCCAAATTCAATGCCCGTTGTTATAACAGAACGTTGCAGTCGCGGATAAATGGATTTCAACGGCCAGGTGCAGCCAAAACTTATGCCAACTTTTGACAACTCCTCACCCTTAAGCGATAAATAAGTCTGATCGTAGTGCACCCCACCATACCACGTCATTCTTTTAATATACTTTTTAGTCGCCAAATTGTCCGGCGTGTATGAAAATCCGGCATTGACAGATAAACTGTTTTTCAATGAATCTGATTCGCCGAAAGCAGTGAATCCTGACCAGTCCTGCATTTTGAAATCAGCTCCGAATGACCAATTCTGGTCTTTAGTCAATAAAAAGCCGCCAGAAATGCTCATTGGCAGAGAAACGGAACCCTTTACTCCATCATTGACACCCGTCGTATCAATAATAATCTCATTGCCACCGACAGAATAGTATCGCATGGCGAGCAGACTCTGCTTTGCATTGAGTTCGCCCGGAAGGCCAAAAGCAGCACCCAGGATAAGTCTTGTTTTCTGTGGTGTCACAGAATCTCTTCTCAGAATAATTTCATATTGCACTCCAGCGTCGAATGCAAAGTCGCCAACATATCTCGATGACATTGTTTTTGTGTTGTAATAGGCAGAAGTATCAAAGACAATTCTTCGGGTCTGCGATAATGATCCAAAAACGTATGAAACATTTGCGCCAATACTCAGGTTGTCGAAAAGTTCAACTGCATGGCCCATCCAGAATTTGTTGAAGCCTCCACTCCCTTCATATTTCGCCGTATAATTTGCCAGCGAATCGATGGGAAACGTTGTCTCAAGATTGTATCCTACAGAACTATAAGGCTGAAGACCAAAGGCCATTCCCCAGTTTTTTGCGGCCTTAAAGGCAAACGAGAAACTATTCAAAGAACCTGACATTCGGTTGGATGTCTGAGAAGCAGTATTCTGATTCGAATAATTGCCTTTAAAACCACCGTTGAAAAGCATGGGAAGCGAATCCTGATCATGCAACAAGATAGTATAAGAAGCAGGGTTGAACGAATTAATTGCGTAGCGGTCGCGGAAAGCTGCTGTCAGTCCACCCATGGAAAAAGAAATAGGCTCTGTGTTATTTTGTAACTCTCCAAGTCCGTATCTGGAATAAGGCGATACCACAAAGGACTGAGCCTTAATTTGGAAGGTGGAGATAAGTAAAATCAGTACGACAAAGTAAATTTTCATGGATTCAGGTTCAGCAAATGATTCAGTCCTACAAGAACAATTTTTGGGACTGCAAAGATGTGATTTTCATGGGAAATATCAAAATATCCGGCATCTCCCCCACCTAAATAAACAGGGGCTTTGTTATCGTGTTCAACAAATTTGTCTATTCTGTATCGAATTTCAGCTAAACATCCATTCATTACACCACTCAGAATAGAATCTTTGGTCGACTTTCCCATTTCTTCGAATTTGTTCTCTGGCTCGATTAACGGCAGCTTTGCCGTAAAATTGTGCAGCGACCTCAACCGTAAACTGATTCCCGGACTGATGGCCCCGCCGGTATAATGTCCGTTGCTGTCAACATAATCAAATGTAATGGCAGTTCCAACCTGAATGACAAGAAAAGGAAATACACTTTTCGTTAGAAATGCTGCACCACAAACCGCGGCCCACCGATCTTCGCCCAAGGTTTCCATAGTCCTGTACTCAGACTTGACGGGAGCAATTTTACAATCCTTTACTGAAACAAAAGCATTGGACTTAAAATAATCCGTTTCAGATTCAGAAAGTGCCGTAACCGACGAAAATATTCTGCGCGAAGCCGGGAATTTTTTCAAAAGTGCTTCAATAAACTCAATCGAAAAAGATTCAGCGCCGGATTCCAGGATATTTTCACCTGAAAAAACAGCGTATTTACAGCGTGTATTCCCAATGTCGATGGTCAGATTCAAATTCACAGGGTAAAGGTACATCAAAAAAATTTTGTCAGATAAAAATATCGTTATATATTTGCACTCCCAAAAAGGAGGCGTCGTAGCTCAGTAGGTAGAGCAGCGGACTGAAAATCCGTGTGTCACTGGTTCAATTCCAGTCGATGCCACAAAAAAAGCCGGATTATTCCGGCTTTTTTCATTTGAGTCAGGTTTTTCACCAGACACCGATATAGCGATAGAATTCATCAGCATTTGAGTTGAAAGTAAAAGCGTCGTTGATGAGAAAAATATTTCCTTTATCGATAACAAACATGTAAGCAGTTTTAGCCAGTTTCAGACGGTTGGAGTCAAAGGTAAGCATCAACATGAGTTCGCGCAGCTGAGCTGAAGTGACCCCGCTGACAGAAATTGCGGTGTAGGCCATTCTAACCCGGGTTTCATCAAATGCTTCACGACGCATCGAAGAAAGCAGCATCCCAAAAGCATCGGGCGACATACCCATCGGAACATATCCGGTATTGCCATAAGAGTAACCACTGTAGTATCCACTGCTGCTTCCATAACTATCTCCATGTCCATTTCCATGCCCGTTTCCGTGTCCATTTCCGTGTCCATAACCGTTTCCGTTGCTGTAACCAGATACGGGATTGAGGTTTTCGGTACGAAGAATTACAAATACACCGAATCGGTCGATGGTGCCATAAATTCTTTTATTGGGCATGATGTCGACGGATCCTCTGAATAAGCGATCAACCATCAAACCACTCAGGGTCATTGATTCGCGGAAAACTTCCATGCCGTGGCGTCCGTGATCCAGCCGTGAAATAATAACTGAGCCAGCGTAACTATCATACTGACGACCGTCAATGACAACATAGAAATCGGCGTTTTCGTTGATTGTGATGGTCAATTCCGAATAAGCTGTTGCGAACATAGCCGGCATAAAGGCCATCAGGGCGAGTAAGAGTGTAAATTTTTTCATGGCTTGTTCCTCCTTAAATTTTTATGAACGAATTCAAAATTCATTTTCAAAGGTTGTGCCATAAAAAAGGGGAGTCGAAAAACAACTCCCCAAATAGTATTTAGTAAAAGCTCAGGTTATTCTAAAATGATTACTCTGCCATTAAAGACATGCCATAAACCGTCGCCGTATTTCACTTCGATGCGGTATGAATAAACACCGGGCGCTGATTTTGAACCATTTACCTTCCCGTCCCAGCCATCTTCAATATCCGCAGACTTGAAAACAAGCTTGCCCCAGCGATCAAAAATATGCATTGTATATGTGCTTTCATCCAGCCCGATTCCTATGCCAGAGGGCTTAAATACATCATTAAGACCATCTTCGTTGTAAGGCGAAAAGGCATTTGGAATATAGAAAGCAATATTCAGTTCAACATGAATAATTGTGTAACTTTTATCACTGCACCCATGATCAGAATAAACAGTCTGCCAAACAATGTAATCGCCTGCTTTAGAGAAAGAATGAGCAGGATTGGCCTCCGAAGAATAATTGCTGGAGCTTGTGAAATCGCTAAAGTCCCAGTAATAGGTGGCTGCAAGCGAGCTTAAATCGGTAAAAGTTACAACCGGATTGTCCATCGTAACCCAGGATGTGTCAGCAGTAAAATTTGACACGGGCAGCGCATAAACATCAACAATACCCATTTCGGATTTTATGTTCTCACAACCATGAATACTTATTACACCAAGAGTTGCATCGTATTTTCCGGGATTTGTAAACACCTTGGAAGGCATGGGCTGAGTTGAAGTCGTTCCATCGCTAAAAGACCAGTTATAAAAAGCAGCAGCCGGATTCACATTAGCAGAAAACTGCACATTCAAATCCTCACATCCATCAGCTGGTGAGGCATACAATTGAATATTTGGAATTTCATTCACTGTCACAATGGTCTCTGCTGTACCCGTACACCCATGAACATCGGTACCAGTTACCGAATAGGTTGTTGTTGCAGCAGGAGCAACCATCACCAATCCGACACTATCCGGCAATTGAGCCCAAACGTAGTCTTGAGCGCCTATGGCTTCGAGCTGAGTTGAATCTCCGCTACATATCTGAGGCGGGTTAGCCACTATCTGTACTATTGGTGTTGGGTTCACCGTTATATAAATTGAATCTGTCGAAGTACAGGCTCCCATATATGTTCCTGTAACCGAATAGTAACCGGAGGCAATTGGGAAAATCGTTGTTGAAGGAGATGTTGATCCATCACTCCAAACATAGAGATCAGCACCTGAAGCTGTAAGTGTAGTTGATTCGCCAAGACACAGGACTGAATCAGAGGTTGAAATTTCAACATCCTGCGTATTTACAAAAACTTTTACCGTGTCGCGGCAAATGTACTGTGATCCATCGCAAAATTCATAAGATGCAATAGCAATAAAAGTATCTGGCTGACTAATAAAAACAGTTTCCTGAGGATTATACCCTACCAGCGTTGAATTATTAAACCACGAAACGGTATAAGCAGGAGCCCCATTAGGCTTGAAACGCCAGGCCTCGTTGGCAGCTGTCCAATTCCCTGTGTTACGGCCGGGAGGCCAAAACGCCATTGATGCATTTGCGTTCTGTATTCCAAGAACACAATTGCCATTGTTAAAAGTGTAACATGTCGGTTTATTCAGGATATAAAACTCAATGACATTTGTTCCTTCATACAGGACTATTTGCATGGTCGTTTGCAACCCCGGACAATCATAATGGCACACATGATCGAAATTAAGAACAAACGTTCTGCAGGGATAACTTCCTAAAACACCATAACGAAGATTGCCACAACCACCTCCTCCAATATTTGGGTTGAAATTGATGTCATGCCATGCAAAAATAGCGTTCATCCACAATGCAGAACTGGGGAGACTAGCTGGAACCTGATAACCAGATGGAGAGTTTGCTTCAGTGAGATCAAATGTTATAATGCCATTGGTGCCAACTACGCATTGATTGTATGATTGTCCAAAAAAACAAAAAGCAAAAGGAAGGTTAATAATTCCCAGATATTCATCGTCGACATTACTTGGAATGGCAATGCCAGCGGTAAACGGAAATGGCGGAGCATAAGGAATACTTGATACAGTGTATGTATTGGTATGACCAACATTCAATACATTGGCCGTCAATGTAAGGTTTGTAGGACTACAAATGGTTGTATCGCCGGTGGTGAAAGTCGGGGACGGGCCGGCTTCGAGGGAAGGGCAACCCGGAGCCTGTGCCAGAGCGGCAAATGGTAAAAGCAACAGGGCAAGAAGGAGTGTTTTGTGTTTCATGATATTTGAAAGTCTGCAAATATAGAAAAATCTTACTATCTTTAGACAGTAAAATCAGCATAAGGTATATACGTATGAGACAAAAAATTGTTGCACAAAAAAGCGAATTATTACAGATAATTTCGGGGTCAAAAACATGCTTCGTTGCTATGGTAGATTCAGAGGGGAAACCGTACAATTTGCCGTTCAATTTCGGATTTGACGAAGATTACATTTATCTGCACAGCGGCACTGAAGGAAAGAAAATGACGATTCTTCGCTCCAATCCAAATGTTTGTATTGCTTTTTCAAACAGCGAAGAGATAGCTTATCAAAGTGCCGATGTGGCCTGCAGCCATTTTATGAAATACAAAAGTGTACTGGTCTGGGGGCCGGTCGAGTTTATTGATGACCCTGCAGAAAAAATCGCAGTCATGAATAAATTTATGAAACACTACACCGGCCGCGAGGATTTCAAATACAATATGCCCGCAATCAACAATGTACAAGTGTATCGTGTTTCAACCAAAAATATCAGCGGGAAAACGTACGGATTTTAAAAATCGTTTTTATAAAACCAGAGATTGCAAATTACTTTTTTTGATGCAGAAAAAACCTGTGCATCAAATAGTAAAACAATGCCCCGAATGATATTCCGACCAGCGCTCCAACAGCCACGTCGGCGGGATAATGAGCGCCGAGATAAATTCTGCTGTAAGCAACCATTCCTGCGAAACCAACAAACAGAATCCAGAACCAATAGCGGTAATTATGGCGAAGGATAAGCCATGTAAACGTTGCCAGGCCAAAACTGTTGGCTGCATGCGAAGAAATAAAACCATACTTTCCGCCACAGTAGCCATTTACAAGATGCACTGTTTCTTGCAGATCAAGATTATGACAGGGGCGATACCGAAGAAAAACATTTTTAAACAAATGAACGGAGGCCTGATCAGTAGCGGCTACAAGCAGCGGAACAAAGATGAGTAAAAGCCACCATTTGTTTTTCAGCACGCGGATACTGAGCACCAGCAGCAGAATATAAAACGGAATCCAGGTGTATTTATAACTTACCCAATAATAGAAAAAATCGGCCGCATCGGAGTGAGCTCCATTGATAAGGAGAAACAACTTCCGGTCGATATTTTCAAGAAATTCAATCATCCGATTTATTCTTCAGATTTATTCATCAGATTCCAAATGGCATCCTTCAGCTCAGGAATACCTATACCTGTTGCAGATGAAAAGAAAACAGGGTGATGATTTTTCAATTTCGTGGCAATTTTTTTCTTCTGAGCATCATCAATCAAATCGCATTTCGAAACGGAGACAATTTTGTCTTTCTGCATCAGTTGCGGATTGTAGAGTTTCAGTTCGTTGAGTAGAATTTTGTATTCCTTCAGCGCATCCTCGGAATCGGCCGGTATAAGAAATAATAAAATACTATTGCGTTCGATGTGGCGCAGGAAGCGGAGCCCAAGTCCCCTGCCCTCATGAGCCCCTTCAATAATTCCGGGAATATCGGCCATAACGAAAGAACGGTCGTCGCGATAAGGAACAACCCCCAAATTGGGAACCAGTGTGGTAAATGGATAATCTGCAATTTCAGGTTTGGCTGCAGAGACTACCGAAAGCAAGGTTGATTTCCCGGCATTGGGAAAACCAACCAGACCGACATCGGCCAGCAGCTTTAGTTCGAAGACGGTCCAACTTTCAAGAAAAGGTTCGCCCGGCTGAGAAAACCGCGGAGCCTGCATAGTTGCGGTTTTGAAAAAATCATTTCCTTTACCTCCGCGACCACCCTGGAGCAAAATAACTTCTTCGCCATGTTTGGTAATTTCGAAGAGTACTTCTTCGGTTTCGGAATCACGTGCAACAGTGCCAAGCGGAACGTCGATGTACACGTCTTTCCCATCGCGGCCTGTCTTGCGGTTTTCGCTTCCATTCTGGCCGTCTTCGGAATGAACATGTTTGGTATATTTCAAATGGAGCAATGTCCATAACTGCGAATTACCGCGAATAATAATATGACCGCCTCTGCCGCCGTTGCCACCGTCTGGTCCGCCCAAAGGTGTTACTTTAGAACGATAAAAATGCGCGGAACCAGCTCCACCCTTACCGCTTCGGCAGTAGATTTTCACATAATCGATAAAATTGCTTTCTGCCATGGTTTTTTTGTTTACATGTGGTTTCGGATGGTTTTGTCGATAGCTGCAGCAACCGAATCGATATGCTGATTACCGTCAACCGACACCAAACGTTTTGTTTTGCGATAGTATTCAATAACCGGCTGAGTCTGACTAAAATAAATCATCATGCGGTTATTCATAATTGATTCATTGTCATCGCTGCGTCCCGACGTTTTTCCACGTTCGAGCACACGATTCATTAATTCTTCTTCCGGAACAACGATTGAGACCACCAGCCCAATTTTCATTTTTCTCTTATCAAAAATACGGTCTAGCATCTGTGCCTGATACAGCGTTCGCGGAAAGCCGTCGAAAATAATTCCTATCGCGTTGCTGTGTTTAAGCGCATAGCGATATAATTCTTTGAGTATAATCTGATCGGGCACCAGCATGCCGCGACTGATAAATTTGTTGTAGAGTTCACCCATGGCAGATCCAGAGCTGATTTCGCGACGAATCAAGTCGCCGGTTGAAATATGCAAAAAACCGTGATTCTGCACAATTCTGGCAGCCTGAGTACCTTTTCCGCAGCCCGGAGGGCCAAAAATCACCATGTTGAACATAAGCTACCTCAGATTTTTAAAGGCGCGTTCAATTTCCGATTTCAGTCGCTGGTGCACCTCTTCTGCGTCGCCAGTGGCATCAATCTGCTTCAGAAGGTTTTTTCCTGAATAATAATCATATAAAGCGGCAGTGCGCTGTTCGTACACTTCAAGTCGATGAATTATTATGTCGAGGCTTCGGTCATATGAGCGGGCATTTTCCGTCTCCGCGCGCTTTGAAAGTCGTTTGATATTCTGCAGCGTAGGCGATTGAAATGAGTACACTTGTGTTACCTTTCCACCCATTTTTCGAAGTACACCGTCGAGAATATAGGCCTGAGCAATGGTAAGTGGAAATCCCTTGAAAATATATCCCTTTGCGTCAGGGTGCTTATTTATTTGCTCTTCAATCAGTTTGATAGCGATTTCATCAGGAACAATTTCACCACTGTCAACATATTCCTTTGCCATTCGGCCCAGTTCAGTGTTCATTTCAATTTCGTGGCGAAGCATGGAACCGGTAGAAACATACACCAGATTAAGCTCTTGTGCAATCCGTTTCGCCTGCGTCCCTTTTCCGGATCCAGGAGGGCCAAACACAATGAAATTGAACCAAATGCTATCGAGCGCTTTCTGAATAATTGTGTCAATTCGTTCAAAAACCAAATCCAATTCACCATTGCCATCCACCGAATGGAACTTCTGCATACTCATGTAGAATTCAGCAACAGGTCTGGTTTTATCCTCGTATTCTTTGAGCCGGTAATTAATTACATCCATGCTTTTGTCATCGGAGCGGTTTTCCCGCGAGGCACGATCTGAAAGTCGCTCCACGAGAACATTTCGCGGAACTTCTAGACAAATCATAGAAGTCAAAGATGAATTCATTCGCAGCATAAGACCTTCGAGAATATAGGCCTGAACAACAGTACGCGGAAATCCATCGAACAAATACCCGTTGGATTCAGGATTCATTTTGATTTTATTTTCGATGATCTGGACAATGATGTCATCGTCAACCAGACCGCCCTTTTCAATCACTTCCTTTGCCTGACGACCGAGCGCTGAATCGTTGGCAATTTCTTCGCGAAGCATATCTCCGGTAGAGATATACGTCAGCTTGTATTTTTCAAGCAGCTTTTTCGATTGGGTTCCTTTACCGCAGCCGGGGGGGCCGAACAAAGCAATATTGATCATAACTTATTCTGCAATTTTGTAAATGTCGCGCAGATTGCGGCCTTTACCATCATAGTCGAGACCAAAACCGATAATAAAATCGTTGGGGATCTCAATGCCGACATAGTGAATATAATAGTTGTGTTTGAAAGCCTTTGGCTTGTAGAGCAATGTTGCAATGAATACATCCTTTGCACCTGCCGCTTTGAGTTTGTCTTTGGCCATCAGCATGGTGAGTCCGGTATCGATAATATCCTCAATAATAACAATGGTGCGGTCTTCCACATCTTCGTTGAGGCTCATGAGTTCACGTACCGAATTTGAACTCGAGGTGCCTTCATAGCTGGCAAGTCGAACGAACGTAACGTCACAATCACCATTGAAGCGAGTGATCAATTCAGAAGCAAAAACAAATGCGCCATTCAGAACAACAATGAACAAAGGATTTTTCCCTTTCAGGTCCTCATTCATTTTTGCAGCCAGTTTTTCGATGGAAGAAATGATCTCTTCATTTTTCAAATACAGATTGAACTGGCGATTGTGTACGGTAACAGAATTCATGATCTTGAATTAAGGTGCAAATTTAGTGAATTTGTCCGGATTAAGAAGGCTTTTTCCTGTCGAACTAAAAACCCTCTACAGCGACAAAATAATTGCTCCGATTATGAGTAAACAAATAGAGTACTATCATTGCAAAATTATTCTTATGTTTGTAGGTTAAAACGAAATAGAATGGAAGCAAAAGTCAGCATTATAATGGGAAGTATGTCGGATTGGCCGGTTATGGAAAAAGCCGCGCAGTTTTTCGAAGAAAATATGATCCCATTTGAGATACATGCATTATCGGCCCACCGCACTCCAGAGCAAGTTGAAGCATTTGCAAAAGGAGCTGCCGGCAAGGGAATTAAAGTAATTATTGCAGCAGCAGGAATGGCCGCACATTTACCCGGAGTAATAGCGTCCATGACTTCAGCCCCGGTTATTGGCGTTCCCATTAAAAGTTCATTTGATGGACTTGATGCCCTTTTGGCAATTGTACAGATGCCTCCGGGAATTCCAGTTGCCACTGTTGGGGTCAATGGAGCTCTCAATGCAGCCATTCTGGCTGGTCAGATTCTTTCAGTCGCCGATGCTGAACTTGCCACAAGAATGATCACATACAAAGACAACCTTAAATCGAAAGTAATTCAGGCTAATGAAGAGCTTAAGCAAATAAACTTTAAGTTCAAGACAAATTAATCAGGCCAATATCCTGAATTTCTTTCGGATCGATAGTATCAATGCGTATTACAAATTTCATCTCAGCAATATGAAAAAGGCACTTTTAATATCTGTTTTCACTTTGTTTGCAGTTGCAGCAAATGCTCAGTACAACACATTCAACGCATCGCTTGCAGGCATGGGAGGAAGCGGAGTTGCGATTGATGAATTTCAGGCCGGCATGAACAATCAGGCTGCCTGGGGAGGTCTTGACAAAATTCATGTTGGACTCGGCTACAACTCAAGATTCATGCTTAAAGAGCTTTCGGATCGATATCTTTCTTTTGCAATGCCACTTGGAAAAGACAAGGGTGTGTTGGGATTAAACCTGAGTCAATTTGGCTATTCTCAGTTTAATATTACAAAAGCAGGACTCGGATTTGCAAGAAAGTTTGGACCCGATTTTTCTGTCGGATTGCAATTCGACGCCATTCATGCAGGAACAGCTGACGAAATGTATGGCAACACGACCGTATTTACATTTGAGGGAGGATTTCAATACCGGCTGAATGATAAAATTTCGCTGGGGACCGCTATCTTCAACCCCGTTCAGGTTGAATTAAATGAGAACACCGGCGAACAGCTGCCGGCCTCCATAAGTCTGGGGATGACATTCAGACCCGACAAAGTACTTATGCTTTCAGCCGATGTGGTGAAAGAGCAATATGAGCCAGCTTCGCTGCGTGCAGGATTCCTTTATTCTATAGGTGAGACTTTCTGCCTTCGCGCGGGGTTTTCAACCGGACCTTTCACGGTTTCAGGCGGAGCCGGACTGAAATTCAATAACCTAATGATTGACATTTCAACCTCATACCATCAGGTTTTGGGTATATCGCCGGCAATTACACTCTCATACTCATTTGAGACAAAATAATTATGAATATCACTAGAAACCTGATATTGCTGTTAATGCTTTGTGCATTTCCTGCTGCAGTTTTTGCCCAGGAGCCCATTGACAGCACCAACGAAAATTCAGTGGAAGACCGCATCGAAACAATTGCGGAGAATACTGATGCAGAAATTGATTATTCAAGTCTTACGGAAACACTGAAATATTTCAGAAAACATCCGATCAACCTGAATCGAACAGACCAGGCTGAATTGGAAGAACTTGGCCTTCTGAATGACATTCAGATTGACAATTTACTGCGACACATTGAAAAAAATGGCGCTCTGATTTCGTTGTATGAGTTGCAAAGTATCGACGGATTTGATCTGCCGACAATCTATTCTATTTTACCTTATGTGAAAATTACGGGCGACAGCAACCGCAAGACATGGAATTTCAACGAGATTCTTAATCAATCCAAAAGCACATTGTTTGTCAGATACACCAATATTTTACAACAGCAGACCGGGTATTCCCCCATCACCGACAGCGCCCTTGCAGAAAGTCCAAACTCAAGGTATCTTGGAAGCGATTACAAGCTCTATACCCGCTACAAGTTTGCTTATTACAATATGCTGAGTTTTGGTGTTACGGCTGAAAAAGATTATGGCGAAGAATTCTTCAAAGGCAGCCAGAAACAAGGGTTTGATTTCTACAGTGCGCATTTTTTCATCAAAGACATTGGTCCCCTGAGAGCACTGGCAGTAGGTGACTATGCGCTTCAATTTGGACAGGGACTAACGTTTTGGTCCGGATTATCTTACGGAAAATCGGCCGAGGCCATCAATATCAAAAAGAGCGGCCGAGGCATAGTTCCCTACAGTTCTGTCAATGAGAACTTATTTTTGCGTGGAGCTGCAGCCCAGTTTGATCTAAAACCTTTTTCGTTCTATGCCTGGGTGAGCCGGAAAATGCTGGATGCGAATGTCCAGGGCGGAGATTCGATGAATACAGAAGAGTTTGTTATCACCAGTCTTCAGGAATCAGGTCTCCACAATACGCAATCGACCATTGAGGATAAAGATCAGATTAGTGAACTTATTGTCGGAGGCCGCATGGAAGCGACAATTCGTAGAGTCAAAATTGGCACGACTGGTTACTACACCCGATTCGGACAATCAATAGCCCCTGGAGATCAGCTATACGAATATTACAACTTTTCAGGCAACGAGAATCTGAATTTTGGGCTGGACTACAGCTGGATCATAAAAAATGCAAACTTTTTCGGCGAAGCCGCTATAAGTAAAAGCGGAGGAAAGGCTTTTATTAATGGAATTATGCTCTCCCCCGACAGGTTATTTACCGTTTCGGTGCTGCACCGATATCTGGAACCCGACTACCATGTAATTTATGCCACAGCGCTCCAGGAAGCTTCAACTATTAAGAACGAGCATGGATTCTATTTTGGAAATGAGTTGAAATTCTCGCGCAAATGGCGCTTTAATTCGTACGTTGACTTATTTTCCTTTCCATGGCTGCGTTATGGAGTTGATGCACCTTCCAATGGCATTGAAATGCTGGCCCAAATAAATTTCAGACCAACAAAAAGAGCTGAATTCTACGCGCGCTTCCGTCAGGAAAACAAGGAAATGAGTGTCACTCAGGAACATATATCGGTGCTTGAACCAACTATCAAACGTTCGTACCGCATCAATGCTTCATTTCCAGTTTCAGAAAGTGTGACATTGAAATCACGTGCCGAATATCTGACCTATCAGGAAGGCACCGGAGAGCAGCGCGACGGTTTTCTTATTTATCAGGATGTCAACTTTCGCCACCCCGGCAGTACTATTTCGTTTAATGCGCGATATGCATTATTCGATACCGATACATACGACGAGCGTATTTATGCATATGAAAACGACGTATTATACGGCTATTCAATACCCGGGTTCTACAGCAAGGGGAGCCGCATGTATCTGACAGTTAGATGGTCAGCAACAAAGCATCTGGATTTCTGGGCGCGCATTGCTCAAACCACCTATGTAAATAAGGACGTAGTTGGCAGTGGGTTGGAAGAAATACAAGGACCCTCGAAAACCGAATTGAAGTTGCAAATGCGCATAACGTTTTAAGTTCTTTCGAAAATTGTTCTATTTTTGCCGAAGAAAATTCACTAAACCTTTCAAAATATGTTCAAAAATCATCCTAAAGGACTACTCGCAGCTGCATTGGCAAACATGGGCGAACGATTCGGGTTCTACACAATGATGGCCATTCTGGTTTTGTTTCTCCAGGCAAAGTTTGGACTCTCAGGACCTAATGCCGGAATCATTTACTCGATTTTTTACTTTTCCATTTACATTCTGGCTTTTGTTGGCGGTCTTATTGCCGATAAAACTAAAAACTTCAAGGGTACCATCCTCGTCGGACTTATTCTGATGGCGATTGGTTATTTCCTCATTGCCATTCCAACAGAGACCCCGGTTCCTCAGGGCTCTTTTGTTACGTTGCTTGCTATGACCTGTTTTGGTCTTTTTGTTATTGCTTTTGGTAATGGTTTGTTCAAAGGAAACCTGCAGGCACTGGTCGGACAGATGTACGATAATGAGCAGTATGGAAAAATGCGCGACTCTGGTTTTTCATTATTCTATATGTTCATCAATGTTGGGGCAATCTTTGCACCTCTGGCAGCGGTAGGAGTAAGAAACTGGTGGGTTAGTTCCCATGGTTTTGCCTATAACTCAGACCTTCCAGGCCTTTGCCACTCGCACCTTGATCAAACAATTTCAGCCGACGGAGCCACAAAGCTCGTTGACCTCGCTTCAAAAGCTGGTTTCACGGGTACAGACATGACTACCTTTGCCAATGAGTATTTGAATGTCTTCGCAACTGGTTTTCACTATGCTTTCGCTGTTGCTATTGGCGCTATGCTGATTTCGCTGGTCATTTATCTGACCAATAAAAAGAAATTCCCAAATCCGAAAACAAAGCAAGAAATTGCAGCCGGAGTTCAGGCTGGCGAAATGGATATCAAGGAAGTTAAACAACGCCTTTATGCACTATTTGCAGTATTTGCGGTTGTTATCTTCTTCTGGTTTTCGTTCCATCAGAACGGACTAACGCTGACCTATTTTGCCAAAGACTATACTGACCTGAGTCAGATAAACATCAATCTTGGCTTCACAAATTTAGTTGGGGCCGAGTTGTTTCAGTCAATCAATCCGTTCTTTGTCGTATTCCTTACTCCTGTAATTCTGGCTGTTTTTGCCGCTTTGCGCGCCAGAGGCAAAGAGCCTTCAACACCAAAGAAAATTGCCATCGGTATGGGTATTGCAGCATCTGCATATGTGCTAATGGCTGTTGGTTCGATGGGTGTTCCTACCAAAGAAGCTATCACTGAAATGGGTGGACTTCCCGATGCACAACGCATTACACCGTTGCTTCTGATTGGCACTTATTTTATTCTTACAGTGGCAGAGCTCTTCATTTCGCCATTGGGAATTTCATTCGTATCAAAAGTTGCCCCACCTAAATATCAGGGTATGATGCAGGGTCTTTGGCTTTGCGCAACTGCAATCGGTAATTCGCTCTTATTTATCGGTGCCATTTTATATGAGAACATTCCAATTTCTATGACATGGACCGTTTTCATCGTCGCATGCTGTATCTCAATGGGAACAATGTTCTTCATGCTGAGGTGGCTTGAACGGGTATCGAAATAAATCATTTGACTGTACTATTAAGGGAGTTGCTTCTTGGCAGCTCCTTTTTTTTAAATAATTATGCACCAGAAAGCATTTACCCTTCTTTCGGAATATCTGAAGGAAAAACACGGCGGTCGACTGCAAAAAGTGAGTGTTGATGCTGGTTTCACATGCCCAAACCGCGATGGATCTGCCGGAACAGGCGGCTGCACGTATTGCGATAATTCAGCTTTTAATCCATCCTATTGCTCGCCGGCAAAATCAATCCGGCAGCAAGTGTTGGAAGGAATCGAATTTCACGCAAAGCGCTACAGGCGGGCACAGCAATTTCTGGTCTATTTTCAGCCCTATTCCAACACGTATGCAGAAGTTAATAAGCTGCGGGCACTGTTTGCAGAAGCTTTAAATATTGAAGGAGTGGCGGGAATTTGCGTGAGCACACGCCCGGATTGTTTCTGTCAGGAAACTGCTGAACTTTTAGCCGAAATTGCCGAAAATAAAGTGGTTATGCTGGAGCTTGGGGTTGAAAGTATCCGGGACAAAACTTTGCAAAGAATAAACCGTGGACATGATTTTGCGGCAACAGAAGAAGCTTTTGAGCTGGCAAATTCGTTTAATCTTTTTGTCACCGGACATTATATTATTGGATTACCTGGCGAAAGCCGCGAAGAAATTCTTTCAGATGCATCAGTGTTGAACAAACTTCCCATGAATGCCCTGAAGCTTCACCAATTGCAGATAGTTCGCAATACAGCCATGGAAAAGGATTATCTGGATCATCCGGAAGACTATTTGCTGTTTGAATTGCCGGAATATGTCGATTTCATTGTTTCCTTTGCCGAGCGGCTGCGGCCGGATCTGTTGATTGATCGCTTTGCTGGAGAGGTTCCGCCATCCTTTTTGCGCGCACCCGACTGGGGCCTAGTCCGTTATGATCAGGTGCTGCAAATGATTGAAAAGAAATTTATTGAGCGAAATACGGTACAGGGCAGAGCCTGTGTGATATAAGATATAAGAAATGAGATATGTGATTTTTGATTTGAGCTTTAATTTATGATAGACTGATTTAGCGATGGAGCATTCTTTAATTATATTCAATTTATAATCTGCAAATTATACTTATACCCCTTCCTTCAAAAATCAAATATCTTAAATAAAATATCTTAAATAAAAAAAAGCCCCTTGCGGGGCTCACGTTATCTGTTATGATTTGGGGGGGCTTGTTTGAGTGAAAAGTAAATTTGTTTTCTCAACTTTCACGACACAAAGATATATCATGAAACAACACCTTTTTTTTCACTTATTCATGTTGCGGCAAATTGTGATAATCTACACCGAATTGAAAAACAAAGGCATTAAGAATTGCTAATACAATCATGTAGATCATTGTTTCACTGACCATTATACCCCTCAATGTTGTGATTGTTAAAAACATGGAAATTTTTCCATGCAAATTACGCGTCTTATCAAATTTGATATTAATTATTGCGGTTATTTATTTGCTTATCTGCAATTTACCGTTGCACTTTGACAAATATTTTTTTCAATCCAGTTTAGGCCTTTCTGACAATCAACTGCATATTTTCATAGGCTACAACCCTTATTTTTTCATCTTTTTCAATAAAACCTATTTGTGCGGTTGCATCGTATTGATCACTGTCGATTTCAATCTTGCCAGCGGGACGAAGAATTGTAAGAGCCGTGCCGGTCTTGCCAATAAGCTCTTTATAAGTGCTTTCCGAAGCTGAATACCCATCTGATGACCGCAATTCGTCGCTTAATCCCAACGTTGAGCCACCCACTTTAATCCGTACAATTTTTGAGCTTAGATAAAAAGATCCAACAAGTGCAGCCAAAATTGAAATGGAAACCAATGCAAAAGATCGGGCAACCGGCGTGTAGTCGCCATCAGGCATTGAAAGTCCGATATTTCCAACCAGTGCAAAAGTGAGTCCTCCAACAATCAGCACTATTCCTGAAACTCCGGCCACGCCGAAGCCAGGAATAACAAATACCTCTACCGCCAGTAATCCGATTCCTATAATGAATAAAAGAATTTCCCAGTTATTTGCCAGACCTTCAACGTATAATGGAGCAAAATAGAGCAATGCAGCAACAACGGATACCAATAAAGCAAAGCCAATACCAGGCGACTGCATTTCGAAGTATATACCGCCGATAATCAACATAATAAGCAACCCGCTAATGGCCGGATTGATCAGGAATCCAATGAATTTGTCCAGCGCAGAAATTTCCTGACGGACTATTTCATATTCTGAAATGCCATTCATTTTAATCACTTCTTCGATGCTTTCGGCCTGACCTTCGCAAAAGCCGTTGGCAATTGCTTCTTCGGTGGTAAATGTCAGCACTTTGCCTGAATCTACTACTCCTTCAATATAAACATCGGGATCAACCATCGCTTCGGCAATCATGGGGTCGCGGCCCTGGGCCTGGGCGGTGCTGCGCATCATCGAACGCATATAGCTCTGATACTTGTCGGGGGCGGCCTCCGAAGTTTCGGTAACAACAGTTGCTGCACCGATATTGGCTCCTTTACGCATATAAATGCTGTCGCAGGCTATGGAGATCAGCGCTCCCGCCGAAGCGGCGTTGTTGTCGATATAAACCCAAACCGGCTTTGGAAAATTCAGTAAGGCCGTCCGGATGCTGTCGGCTGCATCTACAAGCCCGCCGTAGGTATTGAGGTGAACCAAAACTATATCGGCATTTAAATCCCTGGCTTCCTGCAAGCCGTTTTTGGTCGTCCTCCACGAAGATGGGCCGATTTCATCGAAAATTTTCAGGACATAAATCTTGGTTTTGACACTATCCTGCGCAAAGGAACTGATGGTAAAAACCGGCAGGAATGCCAACAGAAGAAAAAGCAGTTTTTTATTGATAGTATTCATAGGTTACAAATGTTTTATTTGTCTGACCATCCTGAGACCAACTAATCATAACGAGGCTGCCGTTCTGATCGTAGTTATAGTAATATGTTTCGCTAATTTCATACAAAGCATTGGTGAAAGAGAAGGAATCAAGATTTCCGCCAGCGTCAAAAACAAAGGATTTTGAGATTTCTCCAACTGAAGAAATTATTTCTCCTTCATTATGCGTGAATTTTTCTGTAGATGATAATTCCAGCTCGTTTTCTCCAATTCCTTTTATGTGTTCGGCAGAACCCGAATACTCTTTAATTTCAAGCAGTTTTTTTTCGGCTGAATAAATGAAATGAGTCTCGGTAATCGTCCATCCTTTTTCAGTATTCCTGCTTACATATTGGGATACAAAGGAATTGTTTTTTTGGTTGAAGTTATACCTGACCGTATCCAAAGCATTTCCATAAGTATTAACCGCCATTTTCAGAAAACCATTGTTATCATATTGGAACGTATTTGCATATTTAAAGCCCGACTGATTCTCTTCTTTCACCAAATTCCCCGACTGATCGAATGAGAGAACCACCTGCTTTTCAATCTGCGAATTGTCTGCTCCTACTGTTGCCAGCATGATCGTTTTCACCTTTTTTTCTTTCACCTGCTGCAGATTGAGCCATGGATAGCTGAGCTCAACATAAGGATTCTGAGCATGCATGGAAGATAAAAGACATAAGGTAAAAGATAAAAGAAGAATATGTTTCATAAGCGTAGAAATTTAAAAAAAATAAGCTGTCCCATAAGCCGGATTCTGTGTTCTGCCGAAGCAGAATCTCATCATTTATCTGCGGTACATGTCGCCATGGACCTTTAGCAGCCTACCCCCCGGCATGGGCGAGCAGCCCTAAGCCGGTATACGTGGCTTTGCACCCCATGAGGTTTACCTTCTGCGGAGTCACCTCCGGCAGCTGTGAGCTCTTACCTCACAATTTCACCCTTACCCCGGCACAAGGCCGTGGCGGTATAATTTCTGTTGCACTGGCTGTCCCGCCGAAGCGGGCCTTCCCGTTAGGAAGCATGGTGCTCTGTGGTGTCCGGACTTTCCTCCCTTTATTAAAAACAAAGAGCGATGAGAGGAACAGCTTATCACAAAAATACATCGTTTTTCCGACATTAATGCATTTGACTTTCACGAATTTAAGAGATATATGCATTTTCCCATCATGTCTGTGCCACAATTTTTGTATTATTGTGGCAAAATAATTGAAAGGCCATCAGCCAAAACCCACTAAAACCTGCAGCCATGAAAAAGATACTTTTACTACTGTTAGTTGCTGCATTTGCTGCTTCCTGCACAAGTTCGAGAAAATACCTTGAACGCCAGCAATTTGATTACGCGATACAGAAAAGTTCCAAAAAACTGATGAAAAATCCGGATAAGGACAAACAGCTCGATGTTCTCACCCGCGCGTGGAAAGCCGCTAATCAGCGCGACATAGAGCGGATCAACTACTTGAAAACAACCGGGCAACCCGAAATCTGGGACGAGATTTTCCAGATCTTTAATCGCATGAAATGGAGACAAGATATTGTCCGTAACCTGCCACAGCCGGTTCTTTCATCGATCGGATACGTGTTTGTTGATTACACCAATGAAACGGTGAATGCTCAGCGAAATGCAGCTGAATTCTACTATCAGAAAGCCATGGTTCTGATGGAAACCGGTGACCGATTTTCAGCCCGCCAGGCCTACGATCAACTGTTGCAAACCAAACGTTTCTTTTCGACTTACAAAGATGTTGACCAGCAGATTCTGAAAGCTCAGGCCATGGGAACCGCCAATGTTCTTTTCATCTCGCGCAACAACTCGGGGCAGATGCTCCCTGAAGGTTTTCTCGATGAAATTCTTAAAGTATCTATGGGGGATTTAGAAGGTCGATTTGTACGGTATTTCAATACTTTTGACACCTCGAGACAATATCATTACAGAACTGTTCTGAACCTGACTAAAGTGGATGTGTCGCCCGAAAGTGTGCGTGAGTTTTTCTACGAAGAATCGAAAGAAGTTCAGGATGGATGGAACTATGTGCTCGACAGCCACGGCAATGTGATGAAAGATAGCCTCGGAAATGATATTAAAATCCCGAAAATGGTTGAAATCAGCTGCCAGGTTCACGAAACACAACTGCACAAACAGGCCATTGTCGGTGGCTATCTTGATATATATGACGCAGACAACACCCTTATAAAATCAGATCCTATCAACGCAGAAGTATTCTTTGACTATGCATTTGCCACTGCAAATGGCGACAAATCGATTCTGAAAGACGAAACCAAGCGCAAGCTCAATAATCCGCCAGCCGGTTTTCCAAACAGTTTTCAGATGATCTGGGACGCATCGGCCATTGTGAAAAATGTTGCGAAAGACATACTTGTACGTAACTCTTATATTTTCCAATAGTTGAAAGTATTTTCCGAAAGGTCTGAAGAAATTCAGGCCTTTTTTTATTTGCCAGACAACCTTGACTCCTTTGCAGTGTTCTAAGGTAAAGAAGAAAAATCATTTTGGGCATTGAAGAAATCATACACGGTTGTCTGAATGGGAAACGCTCTGCACAGGAAGCGCTCTATAAGCTGTATGGAGGCAAACTGTATGGTGTCTCCATGCGATATACCCGAAATCAGATGGAGGCAGAAGATGTGCTGCAGGATGGCTTTGTCAAAGTGTTTAAAAACATACGTAGTTTCAGAGACCTGGGTGAAAATTCGCTGTTTAACTGGATGAAAAGAATCATTGTCAATACAGCCATCAACTATCTGCGCGACCAGAAAAAACATCGCTATCAGGCCGATATTGATACAATGGATGAAATTGCTGAAAACGACACGGAAGATAGTTTTTTTGATGAACTCCGCACGCTGGTATCGCAGGATGAGATTCTGGGCCTGATCCGCAATCTGCCCGAAGGGTACCGGATGGTTTTCAACCTTTTTGCGATGGAGGGTTTTTCGCATCAGGAAATAGCCGAAATGTTGGGGGTTTCGGTAAGTACCTCCAAAACACAGTTGTTTAAAGCCCGCCAACAGATTATTGCCGGTATCAGAGAAATTGCCAGAAACAGAATGACCGTCCGAAATGTAATATAAGAAGCCATGGACAAGAATTTTTACAGAATTGATGAATTAAGCCGCGGAACGCTCGGCAATCTTGAAAAAGATCCGCCGCCGATGAGCTTTGACAAAATCCGCAAGCGTGTGTTCTGGTACTCCGTATGGAGCCTCGGAATCGGCTCTTTTTTGCGTCGTTTCTGGAGCATCCCGGTTGCAGCAGCAGTCGTAGCTGTCATTTTATACCAGATTCCTTCAGCCGGATCTTCCAACCAGGTGGGGAATTCTGCCTATACCGATGACACTTCAATCCCTTCGCAATATTCTCAGCAGGTAAATTTCAACACCTCTATATCTGGTCGTAATCAGAACGAAACCTTCAGTTATAATCCGACAAATAATGCATCTAAAAACAGCAACGACTTTTCATCCGCTGGCGAAAATCAGTATATAAGCCAGAACTCAACGGGTTCAATCTCCGGAATAAATAATGGAAAAACAAATCCAGAACAGGCACTCACGACAAATGATGATGAATTGCAGAATCCGATTACACAAAACAATGGGAATTCATTTTTCGATGATAATACAATTAAAACAATTGAGGATTTTTCTGCCGAAGTTTTTAATGCTCCTGAAAAAATGCCGGTGCGACATAATATCATTCCGTTTCAACATCAATCAATTCAGGCTCCATTCATAGTTGCAAAGATTAATAAATCAGGAAGTCAGATTAGCTGGTCAGGACTGGTTAAAACAGGAGTATTATATTCAGGACCGATGTTTTCCCCTGCATCTGAAAACAGACTGGATATCAACCGGAATTTTTCGCTTTCGACCCATTTCGGTTTAGAAGCCCGGGCCGATTTCGGAAAATGGTTCATTGCTGCGGGAGTGCAACAATCGACTTTTGACAACCGCTACGCTTCGGATCATTTACTGTACAATGCACGAACGGAGAATGTGCAAAATCTGACAAATCAATTCTGGCTGACCGATAGCATTGGCTACTGGCATTTTACATATGTGTCAGATACTACCATTCATGTATTGGATTCAGTCTGGGCCTGGGAAATTGACTCTGCATTGGTTCAGGAATTTGACACCATTAGTATCGCAAAATACGACACCTTGCAAAATGCCCGCTGGAAACGAAATATAAGATATCTGGAATTACCGGTAATGATCGGAAAAACAATTTCCGTAAGCCGGCTCACATTCGGACTTTCTGGAGGATTTGGATTCGGTATTCTGTATAATTCAGAAGGCGAATATTATTTAGGTGCCGAAAGTGGACAGGTGTTTTCAGTAATGGCGGCAGAAACGAAAAAAATCTGTTTTTCGTTTCTGGCAGCGGGTTCGGTATCCTATCTGCTGAATGAGCGGTGGGCCGTTGAAGTTGTGCCCTGGTACAGAAAAATGCTTACCCCTGTATTTTCAGGAGAAATGCAAGGAACTCAGAAACCGTGGTCAGCAGGGCTATCGGCCGGGATCCGGTATAATTTTTAATCGGTCCGGGCAACCTGTCGTAAACAAGGTGTTATTACTACAGAACAAAAAACTAACTCTTATGAAAAAACAATTATTCCTTTTGCTCTTTGGGCTGTTTTCACTCACAGCCTTTTCTCAGGGCCCGTGTCAGGCTGGGTTCTACACAACTCAGGATTCAACAAATCTGTATTTGTATGATAGTTCATTCAACACCGATTCGACAGCTATTAATGTCACCAACTGGCAATGGACCTTATCCGGGATGGGGCTCAGCTACACCTATTCTGTACAGGATCCCATCCAGCCATTGAACACTTTGCCAAATGGAAGTTATGCTGTGTGCTTGACCATTCAGACAGGGACCGGTTGCAGCAGCACTTATTGTGACAGCATTTTTG
Source organism: Bacteroidetes bacterium GWF2_43_63 (assembly GCA_001769275.1). Lineage (NCBI taxonomy): Bacteria > Pseudomonadati > Bacteroidota > Bacteroidetes bacterium GWF2_43_63. The sequence continues at coordinate 52,339 of MEOQ01000026.1, forward strand.
TCGGCCAGCAATCGGGTTGCCAGGCTAACTTCGGTTATTATAACACCGATAGTCTGTTCTATTTTACTGACTATTCCTTCACGACCGGTGGAGGCAACATTGTTAGCTGGAACTGGACATTTAACGGTGGTACCCCCTCTGCTTCAACGCAGCAGAATCCAGTGATTACTTTCCCGAGTCCCAACACAACCTACACTGTAGCGCTCACCATTACAACGGACAACGGCTGCAGTGACACTTACCAATCATATGTGTATTATTCAGATTCAATGAGTTGTATTTATTACGTTGATGCGCTCACATACCCTGTCACAACGATTGGGGGCAGCGATGGAGCAATTGATGTAACAGTTCATGGTGGCACCCCTCCCTATTATTTTCAATGGAATAACGGTGCAGCAACCGAAGATCTTTACGGTTTGCCATCCGGAACGTATACGGCAAATGTCTGGTCATCGGATACCACATGCCCGGCTTTCACAATATCAGCCTATATTCCCGAACCATATGACAGTGGCAACGTGTATGTAGACACACTGTACGCCCCGGCTGTTGACAGTTGTCTGAATTTTATTCCGGACAGCTTTTACATCAGCGGCATCAGCACAACAGGCAGCAATGCGACTGTGACATGGATCTTCACTGGTGGAGGACAATCAGCAACAGTAACCATAGATTATACTTTTACAAATTATGGGGCGCAGGTTGTTGTTGTCACCCTCAATTGCGATTCAAGCCGATACCAGTCAACCTACATGAGCTACATTTTTATACACAGCGCTGTTGGAATCGAAGAAGAAACAAATCTGCCGGTTTACCCCAATCCTGCTACCGATGTACTAAATTTGCCTGATAACAGCCAGTATGATCTGATCAGAATCATTTCATCTAATGGCTCAGTAGTAAAGGAATTTGTTCATCCTGAAAATCAGATAGAAATAAATGATCTTCCGGCAGGAATATACTATGTACAGGCTGTTTCGGCTAGCCAGATCATCTGCACCCAACTTTCAATACTCAAATAACCTTTCTGACTTTTCATTAAAAAGGCTGTCTTCTCAGGCAGCCTTTTTTTGCTTTTATTGAAATGGATTAGATCCGTGCTTTACTATATTTTCCTCAGGATGGTCATCTGAGTATTTTTTGCAGTCGATTTCTACAGAAATCGGTTTCGAAGGTTTCTCGAAGTCTTTTGTGGAAAGATCAATTGATTTATCAGCATATACTTTTTGCATAAATAAAGCCCAGATGGGAAGTGCCATATTGGCGCCCTGACCCAGTCCCGTGCTGATGAAGTGAACCTGCATATCTTCGGCTCCAACCCAACAACCAGCAACCAACTCTGGTGTAAGCCCCATAAACCAGCCATCACTATTGTCATCTGTTGTTCCGGTTTTACCGGCTATGGGGTGTTTGATATTATAAACGGATCTTATACGTCCAGATGTTCCTCCATCAACCACACCCTTCATGAGTTCTATCATCAGATAAGCAGTCTCTTCGCTCATGGCTTCCTGGCGACGGGGTACAAAATTTGAAAGAATATTTCCATCTTTATCCTCAATGCGGGTAACAAAAATCGGTTCTGTATAAATTCCTTTGTTCACGTAGGTTGTCTGAGCACCTACCATTTCGTAAACTGTGAGCTCCGGAACTCCAAGACAGATAGCATAAACAGCAGGAATCGGGCTGGTGACGCCCATTTTGCGGGCAAGGCGAATGACCGCTTCTGGCGAAGACCTTTTGATCAGGTATGCAGAGGCCCAGTTGATGGAGCCCGCCAACGCATAGCGCAAAGTAACCATTTCACCTTCCTTGATTTTGCCAGAGTTTTTTGGAGACCAGGTTTTCCCGTTACCTAAATCGATGGTTACAGGAATCATTGGGATTTTTGTGCAGGGCGAAAACTGTCCGTCGGCCATGGCAACGGAATAAACAAAAGGCTTAAACGTGGATCCCACCTGACGACGGCTCAGACAAACATGATCGAACTTGAAATACTTATAATTTATTCCGCCAACATAAGCCTTCACGAAACCGGTTTGAGGTTCAACGGCCATAAATCCGGCATGAAGGAACCATTTGTAGTACTTTATCGAATCCATGGGAGTCATAATCGTGTCGAACTCACCTTTCCAGCTGAAAAGCCGCATTGGGACCTTCTCGTTGAACACTTTGTTGATCTGGGCTTCAGAAAACCCGTCGTTTTTCATTGTAATGTAACGGTCCGAACGACGTTTGGATACTTCCATGATTTTATCCACATCTTCCTGGCGGTAAAGACTTGTAAAAGGAGCTTGCCGTGCATGTTTCACTTCTTTGTAAAACTGAGGCTGCAGTGTTTTGCCGAGATGTTCTGCAACGGCTTCTTCGGCATATACCTGCATACGCGAATCAATGGTCGTGTAAATCTTCAACCCATCCGTGTAGAGATTGTATTTTGTACCATCCGGCTTGGTGTTTTTATTACACCAGCCATACAATGGATTGTTGTCCCACTGGTTTCTGGCAATCTGATACTCTTCTTCACTGAGAAAGTCATTGCGCTTAGGCTCTGATTCATTCATTGCTTTACGCAGGTACTCGCGAAAATAAGTAGCCATCCCTGATTTGTGATCCTGCAATTTATACTTGCCTGTGGATAGCGGAAGATCTTTGAGCGAGTCAAGTTGCACCATGGTGATAAAACCATATTTTGCCATCTGGCTCATTACAACAAACCTGCGTTTTACAGCATTTTCGGGATTCCGCACCGGGTTGAATTTCGATGGAGCCTGAAGCATTCCCACCAGCATTGCGCTTTCCTGAATATTGAGCGAATCCGGGGCTTTATCAAAGTATGTTTTAGCTGCTGATTTAATTCCAAAAGACTGACTGCCGAAATCAACCGTGTTGAGATACATGGCAATAATTTCTTCCTTGGTATAGTTGCGCTCGAGTCTGATAGCGGTTACCCACTCCTTGAACTTCGTTTTTATAAGCTCAAGTTTTGACATATCCACATCACGTGGGAAAAGGTTTTTGGCCAGCTGCTGAGTGATGGTGCTACCGCCGCCACTGCTGCGGTTTCCCCCGGCAATGGTTTTTACAAATACGCGGAATAATCCACGGACATCGACTCCGGAATGTCGTTCGAAACGGACATCCTCTGTTGCAATGAGTGCCTGAACCAGAAAAGGAGAAAGTTGCTGATATTCTACATTGGTTCGGTTTTCAAAGTAAAATTTTCCAAGAAGCTCCTGATCGCTCGAGTAAATTTCAGAAGCGAGATTATTGCTTGGGTTTTCAAGTTGTTCAAAAGAAGGGATGGGGCCTAGCATTCCAAGCGACACGCCGATAAAAAACAGATAAAAGAAGGCTGCGGCAACAAAAAAAGTTCGCCACATCCGCCTGATATATCTGGCGAAATCAGGTGAAACATTTGAACCTTTGACCTTTGCTAAAAAGTTTCTGGTGGTTTTCATGCCTAAAGTTTAGTCGGAGATATGCGAATGCCAATATCTGTAATGCCTTCAAGCACAGTATCGCGCATAGCTTGCTGAAATTCGAAAGAATACAATCCTGTTTTCGGGAACACAAATTTGCGGCTGATAAGCACTTCGTTGCTTCTGAGATAGCCACTGCCTTCGCCGATCCACCTGCCGTCAGGTTCTGCCAAAATGAACTCAATAGTGTCGCGCGTAATGCTGTCGCCCGGCATCGTTGTGGTGATAAATGTGAACAAATTACTGTGTGAATAATCGGTGTTATGACGAATAAGCACATAGAAATCGTACATGCTTTTTGTATCTGAAACTTCAAAGTCGAATTTGGCCGGATAATTCATATCCCAGCGGGCATCTGGAATTTCCTTCATTTTATAATACAGCGAATCGTCGCAGCTTGAAAGTACAATTGAAATAAATACAGCAGCAATTAACAACGATCTTTTCATTAGTCAGCAAGTTTAGAAAAATCATCTCTCCCAACAACGCGGTCATCTTCCATTTTATTTTCAAGACTTATCGCAAATTCTTCAAGATTATCAGGTATCTGATTGGCTTTATTCATCTGCTGCACCTTGGCGACATTTTCAACAGGAACAGCCATCAGATTTCCCGGAGAGTTTGAATAAGAGTACCACATAAGGCTTTTGAAAATATCACTCTTGACATGAAATGCAAGGCCTTTTTTGGTTTTCAGCGCTACATTGTGATCAGGAAAAGACCTGAGAATTTCCTGGTAAACAGGGGTTTCGTAATTCAGACAACATTTGAGTTTGCCGCACAAGCCTGCCAATTTCTGTGGATTGAGCGATAGTTGCTGAATTCTAGCCGCATTGGTTGTGACCGATTGAAACTGATGAATAAAAGTGCTGCAGCACAATTCGCGGCCGCAAGTCCCGATTCCGCCCAACTTTCCAGATTCCTGACGGGCTCCAATCTGGCGCATTTCAACACGGATTTTGAATTCATCCGCCATTAATTTGATCAGCTCGCGAAAATCGACACGGTCTTCGGCAGTATAATAGAAAATGGCTTTGGTATTGTCGCCCTGAAACTCAACATCATTTAGCTTCATGTTGATTCTCAATTCCTTGATAATAGCCAATGATCGACGCATGGTTGAAAATTCCCGCTCTATAGCCTGATACCATTTTTCGACATCTGCGGGTTTCGCCTTACGATACACTTTTTTCATCTGAGCGTCGTCGGGATTGGCTTTTTTGCGTTTCATCTGACGCATAACCTCCGGGCCAGCCAGCGAAACTATCCCAATATCATGTCCCGGAGATGCTTCAACGGCAACAACATCGCCTGCAGCAACCGATAAACCAGGGCTAAGACGGAAAAAATCTTTATGGTTATTTTTAAATCTGACTTCAATGCAATCGAATTGCAAAGCAGTTCCCATGTTTTTAATGCCATTAAAGGCCGTTTCAGCTGAAACCTTACAGCACCCCGATGAAAACTTCATCTCGCTGATATTGTCCTTTTGATGTACACAAAGCCCGCGGGCTATAAAATTCGGTATATGGCAGTTGTCTGTTTTCATAACATAAAGGGGGCAAAGGTACAATATAATGTGGAAATGCCGAATAGGAATGTGAAAATGTGGGGCTTCGCCCATGTGAACCTTTGCCAATGTGAGAATATTAGATTGTCACTTTTGTCCCTTCGACAAGCTCACGACAGAGCTTTTTACTTTTGTCTTGTTACTTTTATCTTTTGTCTTGTTTAGGATGTGGGAATGTGTTGATGCATCAGGCGTAAGGCGATAGGCATCAGGCGTAAGGCATGCGGCTTAGAAGGATCACATGGAAAATGCGAAATCAGAAATACGAGACACGAAATACGAATGGCCGATGCGATGCGGTGATGCGGTGGTGTGAAGATTTGGGGCTCAAGTGAAACGTGACATGTTCGCCCATGTGAGGATTTGCCAATGTGAGAATATTAGAATGTCACTTTTGTCCCTTCGACAGGCTTAAGACAGAGCTTTTTACTTTTGTCTTTTTACTTTTATCTTTTGTCTTGTTTAGGATGTGGGGATGTGTAACGTTTGTATCGAGTAACAAAAATAAAATTACAACCTGAACATCCGGCCGATGTTAAAACTCAGATCGGTAAAAATCAGCTTCGGATTTCCGTTGCGTTCGATATGAAAAATGGCTTCATCAATACTGGTGCGGAAAAAATCGAGATTATCCTTGTGTACGTAAGCCGCGAATTTGCTGAAGAATTTTTCGTCCTCAGGATTATAGAATTTGATCTTTTTCAGATCGGCGCCCAATTGAAAAGTATTGGTCAGTTTTCGCGCACTCTCTGCAAAAATATGTTTCTGTTTCTCGCGTCCCAATGTGGAGAATTCGGCCGACATTTCAAAAATAGCTTTACCATTCAGCGCAAAACAAGTCCTCATCCAATTGCGGAAAAAATCAGAAACCATAATCATTTCATCGCGATTCTGCAAATAATCAAACGCTTTTTCCAGATTTCCTTCACTATTATAGATGGCATCGAAAATATCATTTTCGGGACGGTCGCTAAAATGTTCGCGCAAAAAACCATAACTCTGTTGCGATGTTGGAGCTTCGATTCGCGTTGTCTGAACGCGTGAAAGGATAGTCGGCAAAATCAGATCGTGGTTTTCGGCAATAAGCAAAAACAAAGTGTTGTCAGATGGCTCCTCAAGTGTTTTGAGGATTTTTGGAGCTGCATTATACTGGATTTTTTCAACCATCCAGACAATAATCACCTTGATTTTTGCCTCATGATTCTTATATTGCAGTCTTCCGATAATATCATTGATGTCATCAACAGAAATGAGACCCTGTTTGTTTTCAACCTGTATGTGCTCATACCAGGAATTCAAATTTACAATGCCCGACTTGTTTTTGACAAAGGAACGCCAATCGGCCATGTAGTCGCGACTCAGTTCTCTTTTGTCTGCTTTCACTACCGGAAAAAGGAAATGCAGATCAGGGTGCTCCATCGATGCAAAACGCCTGCACGATGAACATTCGCCACAACTATCTGCTTTCAGGCCATCCGCGTCATCAAAATATTTCCGGTCAGTACAGTTCAGAAACTGGGCAAAAGCTAAGGCAACCATAAGTTTCCCGCTACCCGGAGGGCCAATAAACATCTGCGCATGGGCAATCCGCTGCTCTTCAGCTGATGTAATCAGCTTGTTGAGCACCTTAATATTGCCTGGTATATCTCTGAAAAGCATTCGGAAATTTTTTACGAAAATACGGCAAAAAAAATTATTTTCATTAAAAAATACATTTGGTAAAATATCCGCATGCCAAAAGGCGTTATCAATAACAGAGTGAGTTCCAAAAACTGTTCTTTTCAAAATCCTTTTGTTTGGATAGCTCTCATGGTGGGTAATGTGATGCCCGGGGAACAACCCCGGGCATTTTTTATTGCCGGATTGGTCGGCACAATCGGTAGTTAAGTATATATTTAAGGGTGATTTGCGGTTTTAACAATAGCCGCCCATTAAAATATTCTATTTTTGTAACAATAAATAAACCGTCATGAGAAAAATTTTTCTTTTAAGCTGGTTGTTCATCTTCGTTTTTGCAACAACCTCTGTAGCCCAGGATGAAGGGTATACATTCACCGACACCAAAACCGTAAAAGCAACTTCGGTAAAGGATCAGTACAGATCGGGCACCTGCTGGAGCTTTTCGGCGCTGGGTTTTTACGAAGCTGAACTGCTCCGTCTTGGTAAAGGAGATTTTGATCTTTCCGAAGCTTTTGTGATTCGTCACTCTTATATTGACAAAGCTGAACGCTATCTTCGTTTCCGCGGAGCACTGAATTTCGGCGGGGGCGGCGCTTTTCACGATGTTACGAATGTCATGAAAACCTATGGAATGGTTCCGGAAGCTGCTTACAAAGGATTAAACTATGGAACAGATAAATTCGACCACAGCGAACTCGATGCCGTGCTCAAAGGTTACATGGATGCCATTGTGAAGAATGAATCTGCCACACCTACTACCGCATGGAAAGCCGGCTTCATTGCTATTCTCGATGCTTATCTCGGACCAGAACCTACTGAATTCGAATACAACGGAAAGAAATATACGCCAAAATCTTTTCAGGAAATGCTGGGCTTGAATTTCGATGATTATATCGAGGTTTCTTCTTTTACGCACCATCCTTTCTATGAAGAATTTGTTCTTGAAGTTCCCGACAACTGGAGCCACGATATGTCATGGAATATTCAGATGAACGAACTTACTGAAATAATAGAGTATTCTATCAACAACGGATACACCGTAGCGTGGGCAAGCGATGTTTCGGAAAAAGGCTTCAGCTGGACCAATGGGGTTGCTGTTGTTCCGGATGCAAAACGCGATGACCTTTCAGGTACTGAGCGCGAAAAATGGGAAAAGCTTACTACAAAAGAAAAATCAGCTCAGCTTTATTCATTCGAGAAACCAATGAAAGAAATTGAAGTTACCCAGGAAATGCGTCAGAATGAATTTAATAATTTCAAAACCACCGACGATCACGGAATGCTGCTCACTGGCATTGCCAAAGATCAGAACGGAACCGTATATTTCAAAGTAAAAAACAGCTGGGACGCAGTTGGAAAATACGAGGGGTATTTTTACGTTTCCAAAGCATTTGTTATGCTGAAAACCACTGATATGCTCATTCACAAAAAGGGTGTACCGCCAGCTATTCTGAAAAAGCTGAAACTGTAATAGATTAATTTCAAAATACAACCGGCCAGCGATCTTGGCCGGTTTTTTATTGCCGAAAAATTTGGCCTACCCTATATTTTCATGACAAGCATCAATAAAAAACATTCCAACTTTCAAATGAATATTTCTCCTGAGCACTTTTTTTAATATTATTTTTGCGCATAGATTAAAATGACATGAAAAACATACTCATTCTCGGAGCCGGTCTTTCGGCATCAACACTCATAAGATATCTTCTGCAAAAAAGCGAAGAGCATCAGTGGACTGTTACTGTTGCCGACAGGGATCTGGCTACTGCAAAAAGAAAAACCGACGGTTACAAAAACGGAAAAGCAGTTTCATTCGACATAGCTGATGAAGCCGAACTTGCAACCCTGATAAAGGAAAATGACCTTATCGTAAGCATGATGCCAGCCTTTTTTCATCCGGTGGTGGCCAAACAATGCCTCAACTTTTCGAAGCATCTTTTCACAGCTTCGTATGTGTCGCCGGAAATGAAATCCTTCAATGAAGAAGCTACGGCAAAAAACCTGATATTCTTTAATGAATGCGGCGTTGACCCGGGCATCGATCATATGTCGGCTATGAAAGTGATTGATGAAATCCGTGCAAATGGCGGAAAAATTACCGGATTTGAGTCAAACTGTGGCGGTCTGATCGCACCGGAATTTGATACCAATCCATGGAATTACAAATTCACCTGGAACGCACGAAACGTAATTCTTGCCGGACAAGCCGGAGCACGCTTCCTGCATAATGGGAAATATAAATACATCCCCTACACTCGGCTCTACGAACGCATTGACAAAACATCCGTTTTAAACTTCGGCGAATTTGAAATTTATGCAAACCGCGATTCGCTGAGTTATAAAGAAGTGTACGGCCTCGAAGATGTTCAAACCATTGTACGCGGGACCATGCGCCGTCCGGGATATTGTACTGCATGGAATTGTTTTGTGCAACTCGGAGTCTGCGACGACACCTACGAATTGGAAAATCCGGAAAAGCTCACCTATCGCAGCTTTATTGAATCATTTCTTCCTGAAAAACATGGGGTCAGTGTTGAAGATAATTTCTGCCAGTATCTGAATATTGACAGGAATGGTGACATATTCAAAAAAATGGAATGGCTGGGATTGTTCACGGAAACTCCTGTAGGAGCCGGTTTCAAAACGCCTGCTCAAATTCTGCAAAGCATTATAGAGCCGAAATGGCAGCTCGAAAAAAACGATCTCGATCTTCTCGTAATACAACATACATTTGACTATGAGCTGAACGGAAAGAAATTCCGCCGCATGTCATCGATGGGAATCATTGGCACCGACACCGTTCACACAGCAATGTCAATCACTGTTGGAACACCTTTGGCCATTGCTATTGAATTATTCCTTACCGGAAAAATTACCGGTAAAGGTGTACAGATTCCGGTAAAACCTGAATACTACAATCCAATTCTTGATGGGCTGAAACCGTTTGGTGTCGAGTTCTTCGAAGAAGAGCAAGAGATTTGAGATATCAGATATTTGAATTTAGATTTTTGAAGTAAGTATAGCCCTACGAAAGAGTTTGTTGGGCTACATCAATAATTACGATTGAGCTATGCCCAAAGCAAAGCTGCTTGTTTCTTCACTGCAAATGTCACAACTACTTTAATAATTGAAAATCAACAGAAGCAAGTTTGAGTTCCCGGGCAAGCCTTAATCAGCTTCGAAAGGCAAATACTGCGCGACCCGGGATCTCATTCTATACTGCAGACTTCTTCTGCTAATTTACGCTGTCTCCTTCGATACACCGCAAGCAGATATCTCGCAAAGAGCTACGAGTGCGGCACTCAGGATGACAGCAACTAAAAGTGTAATTTTTTATTTAGGTTGGAAAACGCGTTTTGCTGGTGCTTGTCGCGTAATGTCAGCATGACTGCACGCGGGTCTCAGGAAGACAGCGGAGACGCTGGGCGTAATCCCGATTAGAAAATCTGCGTGACCTTGACTTCAATCTTGACCTCTATCTTAACCTTAACCTGGGCGCGCGGCTCCTGCTTGCAGCAGCTTGCCACGTTTTACATGGTTTTACGTTGACGCGTGCCCACTTATTCTACTCCGCAAACTTCCGCAAATAGGCAGTCAAATCGGAAGCAATATCAAGCTTTAGTTTTTTTGAAAGCCGGTTCTTTTTTATTTTAATTGAGGCCTCCGAAATGCCCATCACATGCGCGATTTCCTTATTGCTGAGATTAATCAGAATATAAGCGCAGAGTTTTTGTTCGCCCTGTGTAACGTCGGGATGGGTTTCGGAAAGTATTTTAAAAAAACCGGGATAGACCTGTTCAAAATGATAGAAATAATTGTTCCAGACAGCTTCATCGCCTGCATTCATGCGGATAATGCTCTGTATTTTTTTAAGATTTGCCGAACCAGCAACTTCAGCATTTGTATCAATTAAAAGACTCACATTCTTATCAATTTCCTGCAGCGTTTCATTTTTTGTAACAATATGCATGGTCATCGATGTGAGTTGTCGCTCTTTGGTTTGCAGATCGTTGGTCAGTTTTTCATGTTCAAGTTGAGCAATGATGGCCTTACTTTCAAGCTCGTCAGCCAGTCTTCTTTTTTCGCTTTCGGCCAGTGCATGTTTCTGATCAAGCATTCGGGTACGATTGCGAAAATAGATAAAAAGCAGAACAAAAAAGATCAAAGCTACTGCAATAATGGCAATTATAAGCCACTGAACACGGCTCTGGAGCTTCATCTGCCGGTCGAGCAACAGTTTTTCCTTTTGCCATTTATTCTGCTGCATCGATAAAATGAAATCGGCGAAATCACCTTCAGTTGTTTGAGCTTCGATTTTTTCGGTGATGTCCTTGTACTTTTTCAAATACTCGTAGGCTTGTGTAATTTCGCCCTGCGATTCAAAATAATCAGAATACAATTTATAAATCTCAGGAAGCTGCGCCGAAGCACCACTTGACATGGCAAATCCGAGCGCAGAATCAAGACAAAGAGCTGCGTAATCATAATCTGAATTCCGCAGTAATGTTCTGCCAAGATTCGTATAAGTGAGTGATAGCTGCGATTCCGGGATGCTGTCTTTAAACAGAATTGATTCTTTATAATAATAAACAGCGCTGTCGGTCTGGCCTGAGTTTTCGAAAATAACACCTATGTTATTGAATGCCGTTGCTATTCCCACTTCGTAATCATTACGCACTGCAATACCGAGCGCTTCGCGATGCAACGACATTGCAGTATCGTACATCTGAAGCTTTTCATATAACGAACCAATATTGTTTTTAAGATCAACAATGTTTCTGAATTTATTGTCTCTGGTCTGAATTTTCAACGATTGATTAAAAAAGAAAATACTGTAATGGTATTTGCTTATAGAGTACGACACAACCCCCAGATTGTTGTATACAAGCGAGATTCCAATGGTATCATCCAACAGACGATAGTATTCAAGCGAGCGGATGAAACTCTGCAAAGCCATGTCATTGACACCACGTGTAAATAAAACGATGCCCTGCAAATTGTAACATTCGGCCAGTCCTTTGTCGTAATTCAGATGCGTGCATTCATCAATGAGTATTTCAGCTTCGCGCAAAGCCTGTAAGGGCTCTGAATTGGTCTTTTCGCGCGCAGAAAGTATGCGTTTATCAATGTCATCGTGTTGCGCAAAAGTCAACACCGTAATAAACAAAAGAAAAATATGCAATAAGACTTTTTTCACCATTCAAAATTATGCATTTTTCACATCCAGATTGTCACGTAATTCATTCCCAATAATCATAAACGCCATTACCGCCAGAACTATTGCCAAACCGGGCAACAATGCAAGGTAAGCGCTATCGAGCACCAAATGACTATAGTATTCTTTCACCATTCCACCCCAGGTTGCTACCGGTGGTTGGACTCCAATTCCAAGAAAACTGAGCCCGGCCTCAGTCATAATCGCCGATGAAAACGAAGATGCAGCCAGCACAATCACTGGTCCACGAATGCCCGGCAATATATGACGAAAAATTATTTTCCTTTTTCTTATTCCAAGTGCTGTTGCGGCTTCTATGTAATCACGTTCTTTGATCGACATCACCTGACCACGCACAACACGCGCAATATCGACCCAGAATGTAACTCCAATGGCAACAAAAATCTGCCAGAAACCTTTGCCCAATGCGAATGTAACAGCAATCACAAGCAGAATCGTCGGCAGCGACCACACAACACTGAAAAGCCAGACTAAAAAGCGATCGATAATTCCGCCATAAAATCCGGCAATGGCTCCAAGCGTAATTCCAATAATTAATGCTATGAAAACCGCAACCAGACCAACGGTAATGCTAACGCGCGATCCCAGAACAATGCGACTCAAATAGTCGCGTCCGAAACGATCGGTGCCAAGTAAGAATTTCTTTTTAACAATCATGTTGGAGACAATAAACTTCTCCAGCTCAATTCCTGAAGCCACCGCCAAATCGCCGTTCTGAGCCGTCCACGCATTTTGCAGCTGCCGGCAGTCATAAACTTCAGTCAACCCTTCGTTTGGATTCAGACCTGTGTAGGTTTCGATGTACAAACTATCTTTTCTGAAATAATAGCTAAAAATGGCTTTGCTGCTCACCGACATAGGTTCGCCCCCAAGCAGCTTTTCCAAGAAAGAAACTTTTTCTGCCGCCGGCATTGGAATTTCAAGGAACTTACATTCGAAACCCGGCTTCTGCAAAGCAATTTCAACATGCTGGCTATTAGCGTTGCTTGTTGCATCGGGAATAATGAAATAGCCAAATACCGCAACCAGAGCCATCAGAACGATGTAGCTCAATGCGATGTAGCCCAGAATAGTTTTGATTAACTTGCGTTTCATTATTTCAGATAACAATGACAAAGATATATAATTCGTTATAACAGTAATAATTGGTTTTGAGTTCCCTTTATACTCCGAAATGGCTCTCCTCAATCATTATTTTTAGTACCTTTAACCCCATAAAACCACATTATGAAAACCCTGATAACATTCAGTCTCGTGGTGCTCAGCATGATCGTTTCGGCACAGGATATTCCTGTTGCAACAGCCGAGCAGTTCAACCGTTTCAAGGAAAGCACAACCTATCTTGTCAGATACGATGACCCATTCAGTTCGTTCGACAGCTACATGACAGAGGATATGGCGAAAGTCTGGAAAATCACACCCTACAAAATCATTTCTCCCGCTGAGTTTGAAACACTCAGTAAAGACAAAAAAAATTCGTTCATTTTCCTTTCCGAAATTTTCAAAGAAGAAGGTGATAAAACCGCTACATGGAATCTGCTGAATATCACACTCGGATCTAATGCCGGAAGTGCCAATATGAATTCGATGCCCGACCTTGGCAGCGCGCCACTGAGCTATGTTTCGGAAGAAGACGACAACGAAACTGAATACCTGTATAAACTCGCCGGGATGCTTCGATTCTTTCAGTATTACATCAAATACAATATTGAAAATCCGGGGTCTGACATAAAAACTGTGGTAAAATCAAACAAATCGAAGATCGCCGGAAAAGAGCTATGGCTGCTTGAGAGCGACATGGCAGCGGACGTAAATACTACGGATAAAATCAGCAAATTCTATTCGGGCAGCGTGAAATTTGTGAGCCCCGAAGAAATACGTTCGGCCATACATGAAGGCAAAAGCAATGTTGTTTTTCTCCACCAGATTGCACCCGGAAACAGCGGCGGAAAATGGTGCATGAAATTTCTGATTTCAGCAGCCGACGGCTGCCCGCTGTATTACGACATGACAACCATCGGCAGTGGAAAAGATGATGGATTTTCGTCAGCCGATTTCAAATCAATCAATTAATTTTTCTCAGAATATTTTTATGAGCGACGACAAAAAAATCATTTTCTCCATGGTGGGTGTGAATAAAATTTATCCACCCCAGAAGCAAGTACTCAAAAACATTTACCTTTCATTCTTCTACGGAGCCAAAATTGGCGTTTTGGGTCTCAATGGAAGTGGTAAATCATCATTGCTGAAAATCATTGCCGGCACTGAAGCGCCCACCGAAGGCGATGTGGTTTTTTCTCCGGGATATTCCATCGGAATGCTTGATCAGGAGCCACATCTCGACGATGACAAAACCGTAAAGCAAATTGTTGAAGAAGCCGTTCAACCGGTGGTCGATATTCTGAAAGAATACGAAGACGTCAATAATAAATTTTCTGAACCCATGAGCGACGATGAAATGAATGCCCTCATCGTCCGTCAGGGAGAGCTTACTGAACTTATTGAACAAAACGACGCATGGGAGCTCGACTCGCGTCTGGAACGAGCCATGGATGCGCTCAACTGTCCGCCATCGGATCAGTTTGTGAAAAATCTCAGCGGTGGAGAGCGCCGACGTGTTGCGCTGGTGAGGCTGCTGTTGCAAAAACCCGACATCCTGCTACTCGATGAGCCCACCAACCACCTTGATGCCGAATCGGTTCAGTGGCTCGAAAAACATTTGCAGGATTATCAGGGAACTGTCATTGCTGTTACCCACGACCGTTATTTTCTGGACAATGTAGCCGGCTGGATTCTCGAGCTCGATCGCGGCGAAGGCATCCCATGGAAAGGAAACTACAGCAGCTGGCTCGAGCAGAAATCTGCGCGACTGGCGCAGGAAGAAAAAACCGAATCGAAACGACGCAAAACTTTGGAGCGCGAACTTGAATGGATTCGCATGGCACCATCGGCCCGTCACGCCAAAGGAAAAGCACGTCTGAACGCCTACGAAAAACTGTTGAGCCAGGATGTAAAGGAAAAAGAATCAAAACTGGAGTTGTTCATTCCCGACGGTCCAAGACTTGGAAGCCAGGTGATTGAAGCCAGTAATATCAGCAAAGCTTTTGACAATAAATTACTGTTCGAAAATCTGAGTTTTGCTGTTCCGCCAAACGCCATTGTTGGCATCATCGGCCCCAACGGCGCAGGTAAAACAACATTATTCAGACTTATTATGGGTCTTGATAAAACCGACACAGGTACTTTTGTTGTTGGTGAAACAGTAAAACTGGGTTATGTTGACCAGTCGCATGCCTCGATTGATCCTGATAAAACCGTATATCAGGCTCTCAGCAACGGAGTTGACACCATTCGTGTCGGCGGCCGCGAAATCAATGCCCGGGCTTATGTGAGCAGGTTCAACTTCAACGGGCCCGATCAGGAAAAGAAATGCGGAGTACTTTCAGGAGGTGAGCGCAACC
Source organism: Bacteroidetes bacterium GWF2_43_63 (assembly GCA_001769275.1). Taxonomy (NCBI): domain Bacteria; kingdom Pseudomonadati; phylum Bacteroidota; species Bacteroidetes bacterium GWF2_43_63. The sequence goes on from MEOQ01000026.1 coordinate 67,771, forward strand.
GCCTGCATCTGGCACTGGCACTTAAAGAAGAAGCCAATGTACTTTTGCTCGATGAGCCATCAAACGACATTGACATCAACACCCTGCGGGCACTCGAAGAAGGCATAGATTCCTTTGCTGGCTGCGCTATGGTTATCAGTCACGACCGATGGTTTCTCGATCGTATATGCACACATATAATGGCTTTCGAAGGCGATTCATCTGTGGTGTTTTTCGAAGGTAGCTTTAGCGAATACGAGGAAAACCGCAAAAAACGACAGGGGGACTCACCTGTAAGATTCAAATACAAAAAGCTTTCTGTTTAACAATATTTACGGGTTAAAAGTTGCTTTTTATAATACAAATTGACTAACTTGCAATAAAATTAAAGGTCATGAATGAAATAGTTGTCGGAATCGATTTTTCAAAAGGGGCTCTCAATGCACTCAAATACGCGTCACTCCTCGCCAGGGGTTTTAAATGCAAAATCACTATGCTGTGGGTTGATAAACCTTTTAATCCGGACAGCGTGTACATTGATGGCGAAAACTTCCGCGAGGGTGTTCATAAGCGCTTTGCAGAACTTATTGAAGAATACACACCGCTTGTCGGAAAAGACAATATTCAATATAAAATCCGCACAGGCAAAGTGTATGATGAAATTGCGGCCTATGCCAAACTGAACAAATGCCGCTTTGTGGTCATCGGAACCCATGGCATCAGTGGGTTTGAGGAATTATGGATTGGATCCAATGCCAACCGGGTGGTTTCCATTGCTCCCTGCCCCGCATTTACGCTGCGTCAGGATTTTTTAGTGTCCAATGCAATCCGTAAAATTGTTGTACCCATCGACCGGACCGCTGAAACAGAAATGAAAGTACCCTTCGCCATCGAAGTAGCAAAAGCATTCAATGCAGAGATTATTCTGATGAAGCTATACTCAACCAATGTTCCGCTGCTGAAGAAAAAAGTAGATGATATTGCCGACGACATTTCCGCCAAACTCCTTAAAGAAAAAATCAAGGTCAGCGTTGTGGAAAAAATCATAGTCAATATCACCAGTGATGTTCTTTCAGTGATTGAAAAAAACGATGCCGATTTACTGATAATAATGACTGAACAACAGAATCGTGCATCCAATATCATGCTTGGTGAAATGGCTCAGCAACTCGTTAACAACAGTCCGGTCCCGGTTCTCAGCATTCATCCCGACGATAAAACATCCAATTAATTTCAAGCGCTTTTCATGTACCCTGATTCACTCCACCGGATTGCCGAAGAAGCATTCCAGATTCCTGTTTCCAACGTTTTCATGCTTCCTGCATCCGGCTCCAGCAGGCGATATTTTCGGATAACATTCAGCGACGGCAAAACTGTTCTGGCCGCCGAAAATGCAGAAATACGCGAGAATAAAGCATTTATTTCTTTTGCAAAACACTTCGGCTCACAGGGATTACCGGTGCCTGAAATCCTGCATGAACACAGCGATGGGCAATTGTATTTTCAATCCGATCTGGGCAACGAAACATTATATGATTTCCTTTCTAAAAACGGACATAGCAATGAAAAAGTCCTGCATTATTACCAGCGTGCAGTCGATTATCTTTTGAAATTTCAATTCTGCCTGTCCCCCGATTACTCACTTTGCTTTCCGCGCGACCGTTTTGACCGCACCAGCATGATGTGGGATCTGAATTATTTCAAATACTATTTCCTGAAACTCGCCAATGTTCCATTCGACGAGCAAAAACTGGAACAAGATTTTTCTGCTTTCTGCAATGCATTGAACGAAGTCCCTTCCGGATTTTTTATGTACCGCGATTTTCAGTCACGCAACATAATGACTGCCGCCGATGATCTGGCTTTCGTTGATTTTCAGGGTGGACGGCGCGGGCCACTTCAATACGACCTTGCCTCGCTTCTTTACGATGCCAAAGCCAATCTCAGCAACGATTTCCGAAAACAAATTTTTGATTATTACAACAAAAAACTGACTCAACAACATCCTGAGCATAGCGAGCAATTTCAAAAATACTATTATCATTTCGTAATGCTCCGCATCATGCAGGCGTTTGGTGCATATGGCTACCGTGGCTATTATGAAAAAAAATCGCATTTCCTGCAGTCAGTGCCACTTGCAGCAGCTAACATCAAGTATTTACTCGGAGTCATTGGCTTTGGAAATGAATTTCCGGAATTATTAAAAATGTGGACACACATTGCTGAAGAATTCTATAATAATGACTCACCTGAACTTGAAAACGGCGTTCTTCATGTCGATGTTTCGAGTTTCTCGTATCGTAAAGGATATCCTTCGGGAAGTCCCGATCATGGAGGCGGATTTATTTTTGATTGCCGCGCACTACCGAATCCCGGACGCGAAGAACAATTTAAAACCCGCACCGGCAAAGATAAAGACGTTGCTGATTGGCTCCTGGAAAAACAGGAAGTTGCCGGATTTTTGAACGCTTGTTCTGATCTGGTGCAGCTTTCAGTAAATAATTATCTTGAAAGAAAATTCAAACATCTATCTGTCGCCTTTGGGTGTACAGGCGGTCAGCACCGTTCAGTCTACTGTGCAGAGAGTATGGCGCGATTGCTTGAAGAAAAATATGGTGAAAATATAAGACTGTCACTGCATCACAGGGAATTTTCGTAGCAGCGCAATAAACAAGCGACAAAATTGTCTAAATACACAAATCTGGTTATGGACATTGCTTTACTAAAGAAGGGTGATCAGCGGGCTTTTCAGGAGCTCATTGATTCTACACACAGCGATGTTTTCAAACTGGCCCTGAAATTCACTTCAAGCCGCGACGATGCAAAGGATATTTCACAGGAAGTGTATCTCGAAGCATTCAGAAATATCGGCGATTTCAGAGAAGATGCCAATATTAAAACCTGGTTATACAGAATTACCGTCAACCGCTCGCTCAATCTTATAAAAAAAAATAAGTCGAAATTTCAATCCATCAGCATTGATCGCGAAAACGAAAGTGTCGCTGGCATTACTGCTTCCGCACATTTTGCTGCCGACAAACCATTGGAGAACAAAGAGCTGCGCATACTACTTAATACAGCACTTGATCAGCTGCCGGAAAATCAACGCTCAGCTTTTCTTTTATTCAACCACGATGGAATGAGTTACAATGAAATTGCCGAAATATTAAACACTTCGCTGAGTGCTGTTGAATCGCTTATTTTCAGATCCAAAGCCAATCTCCGGAAGTTGCTCGGGGATTATTACAAAAATAATTATCAGGGAACGCAAGTTTTGAAATCAAATGATGTCAAATGAACATTCAAACAAAATGAACTGCTACGATTTCAACCATATAATTGACCTGGGAATTATTCCGGAAGAGCAACAAACACTCTTGCAGGAACACATGACGACATGCCCACAGTGCAGAAATTATTATTTACTGGTTTACAACAGTGTTGAAAACGCACATGAATTACTGAGCAACGAAGGCCCGGAACAGGGATTGGCTGCCGCAATCGGACATTTTGTTTTCAACGCAGCCCGTCAGACAAAAGCAATTCCGATGTGGATAAAATTATCATCAGCAGCTGCTGCCATTGTTTGCGGACTATTAATAGGAAGTGTCGCCTATGACGCACGTATGCAATCGGAGCAGAATCAGGAATATTCCTATTTAAGCACTGAAAATGACACGCTCTACATGGCCGAAACAACTGAAATAATGTATCGTTCATTTCTTACTGAAAACGAAGAATAATATATATGAAAAACAAAAACACCATAATCTGGATTCTGGCGATAATCAGCACCATCTCAACAACAGCGCTCATCACGCTATGGCTCATCAGACCTGCAGCGCCGGAGATGCGCCCGTTCCATCATAAACCAGATAGTGATTGCAGCAAAACAAAACAATGCGAAAACCGGATGGTGGAAAAACTGAACATGAATCCGGAACAGGCCGAAAAATATATGGCTCAGCGCAAAACACACCACGAAAAAATTGATCCGGTGTTTGATTCGCTTCGTTCACTTCGCACAAAGCTATTTGAAGAAATGGATAAATCAACTCCCGATTCAGCTGTAATAAATTCCTGCATTGCGAAAATTTCGGAACAGGAAGCCATTGTTCAGCGCGAAGGTGTAGATCATATTCTTTATATGAAGAGTTTCCTCGATCCGGTGCAATTCGATTCACTTTTGAGCATTCATTCTCACGCCATGATGCCCATGGGAAAAACGATGCATAAGGATAAAAAACGACATTGCAATTAAACTAAAACAAATAAAAACACACACATGAAACAGATTTTTTTAATGGCGGTTATTGCAGTTTTTGCAATCACATTCAGCACAGCTCAGGCGCAGCAGGGACAACCCAAAGCAGGTTGCGGCGAAGGTCAGCAAATGCACAAAGCAGGTGGATGCAGCTGCATTCCTAATCTCACCGACGAGCAGATGAAACAAATGGAACCGATGAAACTTGCATTTCAGAAAAAGAAATTAGATTTCCACAATCAGATTCAGGCCAAAAAAGCTCAGCTGATTGTTGTTTCAACAGGTGACAAGATTAATAAAGAGGAAGCTTATAAACTTATTGACGAAATTGTAGCTCTGAAAGCAACTATGGATAAAGCGCAGTTTGATCATAAAATGGCTGTCAGAGCAATTCTGACACCTGAGCAACAACTTGCTTTTGATATGCATGCTGCTAAAGGTGGCGACAATTGTGGCGGAAAAAATGGTCAGGGACAAGGCAACTTTCATGGCGGCCATGGCCAAATGATGGGTGCTGGATGCCAGGACAAAGCTGGTAAGCCAAATAGTTCATGCTGCCCTGATGGACAGAAAGCTGCCGGATGCAGCGGATCAGGCAAAGGAATGCAGCACGGACAAGGCGGTTGTTCAGGAAAATAATTCCGCTTTCAATATTATTTTAAAGGCCTTCCTTTTGGAGGGCTTTTTTATTTATTCACAACCCTTGAAGGGTTTGAAACCCTTCAAGGGTTTTTAAACAACAGCACCACCACCTGCGCAGATATTGCTTCGCCACGTCCTACGGCATCGACACCTTCGTTGGTTTTGGCTTTCACCGATACATGTGTGCGGTCCGTATTCAGCGCAGCAGCAATATTTTCGGCCATCTGCATTTTGAAAGGCATCAGCTTTGGCCGCTCTGCAACAACGACTGCGTCGATATTAATGATTTTATATCCCGCTGCAGAAACAAGTTCCATTGTTTTTTTCAGCAGAATCATGCTGTCAATTCCCTTATATGCGGGATCGGTATCGGGAAAATGCGAACCTATGTCGCCCAGTGCCAGAGCGCCAAGCAGCGCATCACACAAAGCATGAATTAACACATCGGCATCGCTGTGTCCGGATAATCCAAAATCAGAAGGGATATTGACTCCGCCAATAATCAATGGTCGTCCGGGCACCGTACGGTGAAGGTCATAACCAATTCCCTGGCGGATTTCCATTATTTAGTTGGCGTTGCTTACTTTATCGAAATTGAAAACCAGCGTAAAACGAAGTGTGTTTTCAAGCGGATTGCGCTGCTCCAATGGAATCAGATAGGAGAAATCGAGACCAAACACATTGTAGCGTAAGCCCGCTCCCAGCGTAATATATTTACGGTTTCCCTTGTTGGGATGCTCGTAGAAAAATCCAGCGCGAAGTGCAAACTGCTGATCGTACCAGTATTCTGTACCCAAACAAAAACTGAGCTCCTGCATTTCTTCCTTAAAACCTCCTGGCGCGTCTGAAAATGAGCCAAACATGCCGCTTACAATGGATCGTTTTGGATCTTTACCATCGGCTATGATATAATCACCATTCACATCCTTGATGGGCTGACCAGCTGAATCCTCAGCGTAGATGGGCGGTGTAGGCACAAGCAGTTTGTTGAAATCGAAAGTAAACATCAGCTGGTTATAATCGTCAAGGTCTAATGTGAGTGAAGGCCCAAGACGCATATTGATCGGAATAAACGAGCGGTCCTGATTTTCGGTATAAGTAATTTTTGCACCAATGTTTGAAATGTCGGCACCAAACGCAAGAACAGCAGGTGTTTTGCCCAATTCAATTTCTTTTTGGTAGAAAAAAGCAATGTCTGTTGCAATAGATTGTCCGGGTTTTGACTGTGCTCCGTTTACAAAAATGCCTCCCGTAAGATTTGAATAGATATATCTCAGTGCAATAGCACCACTGATATAATCCGAAAACTTACGGCTATATGCTGCATCAACGGCAAATTCGTTTGGACTGAACTGCCCGATTTCTGTTCCAACATTGTCGGTGAAAACAATGTTTCCAAGAGAGAAATAACGCAAAGAGCCGGCAATAACCTGGTCATCGTCGAGTTTTTTGTAACCGGTGAGATAACCCAAGCTAATATCATTGACCAGCTGACTAAGCCAGGGACTGTAAGAAACAGAGAACCCAACGTTTTTATCAATGAAGGCATATTTTGCCGGATTGTAATGCATGGAATAAACATCAGGAGAGGTTCCTGCACCGGCATCACCCATGGCGCCACCTCTGGCGTCGGGAGCAATCAGGAGAAAAGGAACTGCAGTTGTGATAGTGTTTATGCCGTATGCCTGTTCAGTAAGGTCCTGACTCGATTGCGACCAAGCGCTATTGGCCGAAGCCAGCAGCACTACCAAAGAAAATATTGAAACGAGGAACTTCATACAAAATCTGTTATTTGGGTTTGCAAAATTACAATTTATTATTTACTTCAAAATTACCAGCTTTTCCGACTTCTCGGCATACTGGCCATCAGAATTCTTCACGCGCAGACGATAAATATACACCCCCCGGGCAAGCGGTGAACCATAGTCGTCTTTACCATCCCATTCAATCGGATCTGCGCGAAAACCATTGGTGTTTACGTTGCGCGCAATCGTTTTTACAAGTTTTCCGGTTATGGTGAAAACCTGAATCTGAACATCGAGTCCACAGCAAGGCTGATTGTGCTCAAACCAGAATTCTGTTTGCGTAGTGAACGGGTTGGGATAATTCAGAACATGTGTCAGGGCCAGTCCGGCCGATGATGAAACAATGAATTCAATGCTGGCCTCAGAAGAGTTATTGAGAATATCCCAGGCTTTCAGTACAATTGTGTGCGGCCCTTCCGAAAGAGATTTGAACGGATATCGCACTGTGCCATTGGTATAACTGTCTTTCTCTGCTTCGTAATAGTCGTTGAGTAAAACAGACTCAGCAGAATTGCCATCGAGTGTGGCTGTAATATCATGGCCGATTCCGGTGCCAACCGTATTTATACCGCTCTCATCGCTCAGGTTGGCCAGAATCACCGGGTTCTCGTTGGTAGTTCCACCGCTCACAAAGAGTTCGGAATTGAGAAACAAATTGATCTCCGGGCCTGCGTTATCATCAAGAATTGTATCCGAGCTGCCACCGATAATGAAATCTTCATACCAGCCGGTAGCGTCGATGCTGCCATTCTCAGCATAATAGCTTATTCTTCCGTTTCCGTATGAATATTGAATATCCTTGGGTACAATGAACGAAAAGCTGAAATCACCATTGATTATGCTTGCTTTCCCTTTGTAAATAACACTCTTCTGGAGCATAAACGGTGCTACATGATTTACGGCCGGATCGTTGGCAAGCGTTTTCAGTTCAATGGATTTGTCATACACAGTCGGATACAATGTGCCATTGAAATCAGTCATTTTCACTCCTGCAGGATCTGCAATGTAACCTTTGATGGTCACATGTTTCAATGCCGAAATGGTATCATTGAAGCCGGATACACTCGTGCCGTTTATTTCCGTTGTTATCACCTGATTTTCCGGTATCGACATCGTTAGTGCCGGATCGCCCATCAGCATGAAATTTCGCAATTGCAGTACTGAGCCATTTTCTGTTTTCGAATAAGCTGTCAATTCGCCCAAGGATAGGTAGCGTCCACTGCTTATGTCGAATGCCACGTTGTAGAACGAATTGTTAAAAGCATTGTTTTGGCCTGAATAAGAAAGACGCGTTGTCGTAATCAAGGAAATACCACCTCCATTGGGATTCAGAAAAACATATTCGCCTGCAGAAGTCCTGCCTGGGTCATCGAATCGGCTGAATTCGCAGGTGGCCGTAATAAACACAGGCATATTGCAGCCATTGGTCCAGCCCTGAATGGTCGGCACATCGAGAATTCTTTCCAAAGTCCACCCGACTTCACCACCATGACCGGTGTAGTTAACAATCAGTGCTCCTTTTTCAACCCGCTGCCGGATCGCATCGTTCGCTTCCGGGCATCGTTCTCCACCCGTTGTACTGACTTGTTTATATGCATCCAGATAAACCTTGTCTATGTTCAGAAAATCATTCACTGTGTCAAGTCTTTCAGCAATTCCATCTGCCTGATCAAAATGCGAATTATTGTCTCCGTCGTCAGCTACAAAGCAAATCTGATTGCGCCAGTCGGCCATGTTTGAAACAATGCAGGCCCCTTCTGAGCAATCGTTTCCGGAGGATACAATTTTGATTTCCGAGGTGTATTTCCGGAGCTTGGCAACAACAGCATCGGCTTCCTCGGTTGAGTTTACTGGCAAACGGCCAATTGCAATATCAAGACTGCCATTGCAATCATATCCTTCGTTGTCATCCAACAGACCAAAGTAATCGTCGGAAGCATACGAATCAGGTGGTGAAAAAGAATTCAATGATTCAAAAGTCGGAACCAGATTGTTGTTGTCGGTGATTCTGTTTTTGTAATCGTACGATGCGTCTCCCAGCAATAAAAGAAATTTTGGCATTTCGTCCGGCGAAAACGCGCGATCGTAAAACATTTTCACAAAGTCGCGAATTGCTGACGGATCTTGCTTGCCTCCGGAAAATTCGTTGTAAATTTCTTCCGGAGAAACCACCAGATAACTATACCCTTCCTTCTGCTCATGCAATTGCCCTATCGAAGCGGCCTGTGAACGGAAAGTCGGATACGTGACGATTAAATAATCTGTTTGTGTAAGTGCATGTAGATTCTGATTATCAACTGTTCCGACATAAGCCGGTGTATGAAAAAGAACACCATTATAAGCAATGAACTGTTTCAGTGAATCGTTCGGAATCCGGAACGAATAAGAGCCCGAGGCAAGGTTTCCCTCAACCAGGGCCGGTTTCAGCGGATTGCTGATGTCCCATATCTGAAGTGAATTGTCGGCATTTGCAACCGAATATTCGGCAATATTTCCAGCACCACTTATGTTCGGATTTCTGAAAACCATCTGGTTTCCTGCAAAGGTCAGATTGCGCCATGATGAAACTTCAACATAATCAAGCCAGCCCATGGCTTCGGCATTTCCATTCTGATAATAAGAAATCGTTACCGGAACAGATGGCGAAGCCGGGAAAAACGATAAAAAAGAACTACCTGTTTTTGCATAATCACTGGTGTAGCCAGAGGTTGATGCAATAACTGCTGTATCAACATGCGATCCTGACGAAATGGTGAAATAGCTAGCACTGGAAGAGCGGCCAGCCATTACTGTGCGGACAGTCACGAGCGAATCGGTACAGACATTAGCAAACGAAAAAGTATAGTTCTTTGATAATGAGGTCGATTCGAATACATCGCCAAACCAGTTTTTGCCGCTTTTTATCAGATTGTATTGATTTTGCTCATATGCAGAGAAATCCAGAAAGTTCGATACGTTGTGCGTGGCTGGGTCTGTCACCGAAGCAATTGTGCCGATGCGCAATCCCGGGCCATTGTCAAAAGTGAGAAAACAGACGTTTTTATCATTGAAAAGATTGTAATCGTGAACAAAGGAGTCTCCCGATTCCTGAGTCCAGTAAAGTATCCCTTCGGTGTAAAACAGAAAATAATCGCCCGGATCAAAAGTTCCGTCAGAACCGTCATTGACAAAAATGGCATTTTCTACAAGGTCGTCATATCTGGCTTCAGCATTATTCTCCGGGAGCATTCTCGGTCCATTGTTGAACAAACGAATATTGGCAGAATTAATGGATGAGACGTCAATGCCCCAATCCTCGAGGTTTTCGTAGCTGATTTTATGAATGCCCGCCTGCGAAGTATTTATTTTAAACCAGGTTCCGCTTTCCAGGATCGAGGCCGAAGCATACGTTCTTTTCGATGAAGGCGTATCTGTTTTGCCGGACACTTCCTGACCGTCCAGTTGATAACTCACCAGACGCTCAATTTCGCCAGTCGATTTGTTTTTACGGAGACAACCAATAAAAACGCTGGTGTATAATGTTTTTCTTATTTCGGAGGTTCTGGTTCTGACAGAAAAATTTTCAGGGATATCAGCAATAATTTCTGCAGGTAAAACCGATGCGTCGATTTTTTCGACAACTATATTATTTAATGTAGGCTGAAATGAGTTTTGAGCTGAAGAAATTTTCACATTCTCTACAAAACACGGTATTTTATCGAAATCCGTCAACACCGTGTTAGAGAAAGGGAACAAAGCCGTTTCGCTCCTCTTCGGTTCCGAAAAGCGATTTTGCTGCGCATTTAGCAACACGCTGAAAATCATTAATATAGAGAAACTCAGAAATCGCATATTTGAGAAATTCAGGTAAGTATCGGCAAAATAACAACAATCCACTGGAATTATTGTCCCAACAACGTTAAAATATAAATTTGAAAGGAATATTTGCAAAAAGTCAAAACGGATTAATAAATTCTCTTATCTTTGTAACCTTTCAGAGAAAAACCAAGTATAAAATTTTCAGACCAAAGTTGGTGTTTTTCTGAAAAGTATTTATATTTTTGTCATTAAATTCTACATCCATGACAGGACGTTTTACGCGGATAATATTAACTACAGCAGTAATTGCTGTTATGTCGATATGGGAAGTAAAGGCCCAGGATCCACATTTTTCGCAATACTACGCCAATCCGTTGTATCTTAATCCGGCTATGGCAGGTGCTCCCATCTGTCCGCGCATGATTTTGAATTACAGAAACCAATGGCCTGGTATTTCCGGTCAATATGTCACCTACAATGCGTCGTATGACCAGCATGTAGACGCCCTTTCAGGCGGAATCGGTGTTTTGGTCAACGTTGACCGCGCAGGAGAAGGAACGCTGAGCACGACCATGGCCAGCGGAATTTATTCCTACAAACTCGATCTGAACCGAAAATTGTCTCTCAAAGCCGGTATTCAGGCTACGTTCCTGCAGAAAAACCTTGACTGGACAAAACTCACATTCCCGGATCAGATTGATCCGCGCCATGGATTTGTTTTCAACACCAATGAAGTTTATCCCGAAGACGGCCTGACCAAAACTGTAGCAGATTTTGGTACTGGACTCGTGTTATACAGTGAACGATTCTTTGCCGGTGTCGCTGCTCATCACCTTACCACACCAAATGAAGGATTCATAAGTTATTCAGAATTGCCGCTCAAATGGACTGCACATGCAGGAGCCATCATCAGCATCGAAGGTGACAATAGCCGCAAACGTACGGTTGAAGAAACCAGTCTTTCTCCTAACATCATGTTTCAGAAACAGGGGCAGTTTGAGCAATTCAACTACGGTTGCTATCTGAATAAATATCCATTTGTTGTTGGTACCTGGTTTCGTCAGAGTCTTGACAATCCAGATGCAGTCATTGTGTTGCTCGGATTTGTTCAGCCAACATTCAAATTTGGTTACAGCTACGACCTGACTGTTTCAAAACTGACCAATGCTTCTGGTGGTGCCCATGAATTTTCTTTGACCCTTCAGTTTGAATGTTCACCAAAGCAAAAAAGGGTAAGACCTATCACATGTCCGTCATTCTAACACAATAACAGGCAGGTGTTTTTAGTTATTAAATAATATTGAACCGAAAATTTCACGAACATGCTCAATAAAAACAGGATTTTAAAAGGGTTTCTCGTTCTGGGGCTAATCTCTCTGTCGCTGTCTTCATGCTACAAAGAGCGGTCTCGTACCACAGCGTGGTATTACAACGATCCTAAATGGGGTGGCTTCGAAGTTGTCCCTTACGATCAACAGGAAACAGGCCCCGGTCTCATCCTGATCGAAGGCGGGACCTTTGTTATGGGCCGCACCGAACAGGAAGTTCCATACAAATGGGATAATATTCCACGCCGTGTAACTGTGTCATCCTTTTATATGGATATGGCCGAAGTTTCAAACGTTGATTATCGCGAGTATCTTTACTGGCTGTCACGCGTTTTCGGCGTTGATTATCCCGAAGTAATTGATCAGGCTTTGCCTGACACTCTTGTATGGCGCTCACGCCTCGGCTATAACGAGCCCTACGTGGAGTATTATCTCCGCCATCCGGCATATGCGTTCTATCCTGTGGTAGGTGTTAGCTGGGTACAAGCCAATCGCTATTGCGAATGGAGAACCGACCGCGTTAACGAATATATCATGATTCGTGAAGGCATCCTTAAAATTGACCCCAACCAGCAAAACGAAGAGAACTTCAATACCGATGCGTATCTGGCCGGCCAATTCGAAGGTGTCGTTAAAAATGACCTCTACGATCTTAATCCCAACGGCTCAGGAACACGTAAAGTTCGTATGGAAGACGGTATCATGCTGCCGAAGTACAGACTCCCAACCGAAGCAGAATGGGAATTTGCCGCTCTTGGACTCATCGGAAACACGCTGTTTGAGCGCGTTATTGAGCGCAGAATCTATCCGTGGAACGGTCACCTGCTCCGCACCGATTATTACAAAAACATGGGCGAATTCGTAGCCAACTTCAAACGTGGCCGCGGAGACAACATGGGTGTTGCCGGCAATCTCAACGATGCCGCCGATATCACAGCACCCGTTTATTCATACTGGCCAAACGACTACGGACTTTATAATATGTCCGGTAACGTGGCTGAATGGGTACTCGACGTTTATCGTCCACTTTCATACGAAGATTTCGACGACTTCCGTTCATTCCGTGGTAACGAGTTCAAAACCAAGGTTACGGACGAAGAAGGTCTGATTGCAGAAAAAGATAGCCTCGGACGTATCCAGTGGAGACCTGTCAATCAGGAAGAAGCTGCTAATCGCCGCAACTATCGTTACTCCGATAACCGCAATTTCCTTGACGGCGACTATTCATCCTCTATTTATTATGGCGATGACATGATGAAAGAAGGCGAATACGAAAACAAGCTGATGTACGAATATTCAAAATCATCTATGGTCAACAACACCGCCCGCGTTTACAAAGGTGGATCATGGAAAGACCGTGCATACTGGCTCAGCCCGGGAACTCGCCGCTACCTCGATCAGGAACTCTCTACCGATTTTATCGGATTCCGTTGCGCCATGATTCGTGTGGGTAGCCCAATCGGATTTTAATAAATCGAAAAATACTTAACTTTACCCCCATCTAACCCATGGGGGTTTTTTTATGGATATAAATCAACTCTATCAAAAAATCAGGACGTCGGCAGGTATTTCTACCGACACCCGCACTCTTAGACCGGGTATGGTCTTCTTTGCGTTGAAAGGAGACACTTTCGACGCCAATGAATTCGTGCAGCAGGCCATTGACGCCGGCGCGGCGCTTGTTGTGACACAGAATCCAGCATTCATTGATAATCCGGCCTGTTTCTACACGACCGATTCTCTCAACACCTTACAGGAAGCAGCAGTAATCAGACGTAATCTGCTGAAAGCAGTGGTCATTGGTATTACCGGTACAAACGGGAAAACCACAACCAAGGAACTCATTCGGGAAGCTCTTTCAACCGCAGGGACCGTGTATTCGACTCAGGGGAATCTCAATAATCATATCGGCGTTCCGCTCACACTCTTATCTATAAAAGATGATGCGAATTTTGCCATTGTCGAAATGGGGGCCAATCATCCGGGTGAAATTGAGTTTCTGTGCAACATTGCACGTCCCGACTTTGGAATAATTACAAACATCGGGCGGGCACACCTCGACGGATTTGGCAGCTTTGAAGGTGTTGTGAAAACAAAATCAGAGTTATACAAATACATTAAAGAACACAACGGAAAAATCTTTGCAAATGAAGATGATCTGTTTCTGATCTCACTTTCCGAAGGATATGACAGAATTCTATTTGGTACAAAAAGTCTTGTTGCCACAACGGTAAGTGATGGGAATCCACATCTGCGCTGCCACTGGAGCTGGAATAATAAAAAATATTTCACCGAAACCAAACTCACTGGTTATTACAATTTGCCCAATCTGCTTGCAGCTGTGTCAATAGGGTTGTATTTCGGCGCAGATCCGGAATTGCTGAGCAAAAAACTGTCGGAATACACTCCTTCAAACATGCGATCACAATGGGTCGAAACGGATAGAAACCATTTGATTCTGGATGCATACAACGCCAATCCATCAAGCATGGCTGTAGCACTCAATAATTTCGCGCAGTTACGAACAGAAAAAAAACTTCCGATTTTGGGCGACATGCTTGAACTTGGCTCCTACAGCAACACAGAGCATCGTGCAATTCTTGAGCTACTTACAGAACTCAGGTTCACTTCGGCAATTCTGATTGGACCTTGTTTCAGTAAATTCAGAAATGAATTTCCGGCTTTTCTGTTCTTCAATGACGCAGCAGAGGCCCGAACGGCACTAACAAAAAACGTGACCAGCAAATTCACCATTCTGCTCAAAGGTTCGCGCGGGATTGGCGTTGATGCACTTAAAGATATTTTCTGATGGAAAAATTCAATATTTATGAATGGAATACAGGCGTGGGAATGATGTCGGGCACTTCGCTTGATGGCATTGACATTGCCATTTGTTCGTTTCGATTCAATAATAATAAATGGGAATACAGAATTGATGATGCGGTCACATTTCCGTATGTGGACGAAGTGAAGTCGTTGATTCTGGAAATGCCTGGTATGAGTGGTTCAGAGCTGGTCATCGCAGACCGGAAGCTAGGAAAATATTACGGGCAATTACTTTCAGGATATCTGATGGCCATGGGCGAAACGCCCTTATTTGTTGCTTCGCATGGACACACCATTTTTCATGAACCTGTCCAAGGCATGACGTATCAGGCAGGACATGGCGCTGCCATCGCTGCAGAAACCGGATTGCCGGTGGTCTGTGATTTCCGGAGCAGCGACGTAGCACTGGGAGGACAAGGCGCGCCACTGGTGCCGATCGGCGATGAATTGCTGTTCACTGATTTTGATGCACTTGTGAATCTGGGCGGTTTCGCAAATATTTCAATGCGCTTGAATAATGAACGAATTGCTTACGATATTTGTCCGGTCAATATTGTTTTGAATCATTTTGCACACAAGCTTGGCCACGAATATGACCGTTCCGGAGCGTTGGCTGCCAGCGGGACAGCCGATAAACACCTGCTTGCCAAACTCGATGCCCTTCCCTATTATTCGGCCAGTCATCCCAAGTCGCTTGGAAGGGAATGGGTGGAAACAGAATTCCTGCCAATGATTGAAAACAGCGGCATTAAAAACACGAATGATATTCTATGTACATTAGCACTACATGCGGCAGGGCAGATAGTCCGAGCCTGCGGCGAAAATAAATCAGTGCTGTTTACAGGAGGTGGAATCAAAAATAATTTTCTCGCTGACACTATCAAGGAATCACTGCAAGAGCGCATGATCATTCCTGATGAAACGACCATTGATTTTAAAGAAGCACTGATTTTTGCGTTTATGGGCTGGCTGCGGCTGAATAAAAAACCCAACACAATCCCTTCTGCAACTGGCGCCAGTAAAGCAATCAGCGCCGGTGCGGTTTTCATACCGTAAAAATTTTTAACGTAGTGAAATATTTTTCATTTCTTCAGCGTTTTAATTAACATGCCGCTGTTGACAATAAACATTGGTTGTAAAAATCCTGAAAGCTAATACAAGGTACTTTTACTTCAAAATCACTCACTATGTTTTCGAATATTCTTCTTCAGATTGTTAAGGGCGGAGATTCGGTTGCAGCAGCCACCGCCGATACAGTACAAAAGACCGTTGAAACTGCAAGTCAGCAATACGACACTCTTTCATTTTGGGATCTGGCTCTAAAAGGTGGCCCTGTAATGATTCCCATTGCATTACTGCTCATCATTGCCGTTTATATTTTCTTTGACCGATACATAGCAACCAGCAAAGCCGCGAAAGAAGACAGCGGATTCATGGCCAATATTAAGCACTTCATCACTGAAGGAAAAATTGATCAGGCAAAGGCCATGTGCCTGAGTAATCCGACCCCGATGGCACGCATGATTGAAAAAGGAATTTCACGTATTGGACGACCATTAAATGACATCACCTCGGCCATCGAAAATGAAGGAAAACTTCAAGTTGCGCGACTGGAAAAAAGCATCGCATTCTTGTCAACAATTTCCGGAGTCGGGCCAATGATTGGGTTTTTAGGAACAGTAACCGGTATGATCACAGCATTTTACGACCTTTCAAAATCAGGAAACAACCTTGATATTGCATTGCTTTCGGGAGGCATTTACGAAGCAATGGTAACAACCGTTGCCGGTTTAATCGTGGGTATTCTTGCCACACTGGCCTACAACGTTATTGTTGCACGCGTTGAAAAAATCGTTTATATCCTCGAAGCACGTTCTACCGAATTTATGGATATTCTGAACGAACCGGCATAAAACAACACTTATGAATATCAAAACAAGAAATAAACGATCAACAGATTTCAATTCAGCATCCATGTCGGACCTGGTGTTTCTGTTGCTGATATTCTTCATGCTGACATCGACTTTAGTTAGTCCGAACGCAATAAAATTACTGCTTCCAAGCAGCACCAGCGAACGAGTTCCGGTTGAAAAAAAAGCGGTAAATGTCTACATTGATGATCAGTTTCAATATTCCATCGACCAGGTCATTCTCGATGCAGCAGGACTTCGTGAAGGAATTAAATCAAGGCTCGACGGGCAAACAGAAGCATCTGTAGTTCTACGTTCCGACGCTACAGTGCCAATTCAGTTTGCAGTAAACGTTATCGATGTAGTAAACTCAATCAACAAGGAAAAGGGAACCAAGCATAAAGTAATTCTGGCTACAAGACCCGAAGACAAACTGTAACAGCTAATAAACACAATCATGAAATCGAAAAGAAAAATATCATCGGCATTGTTGACATTGGCATTCTGCGGTGGCATTGTTGTTTTGCTTTTTCTGTTCGCTTTCCGAACTCCGCTACCTCTTCCCGAAGAAGAAGGAGTAGTGATTGAAACCAATGCTGGCGGCGGTGGCGGCGGATCAGATGAATATTTCGATCAGGAATTTTATGAAGAAATGTCAAGCGACAATGTTGGAGAAACCAATGATGATGTAATCACACAGGATGTAGAAAATGTAAATTATAACGCAGGTCAGCAAAACACAACCACCAATGATAGACCAAAAGTGGATAACCGCATCAGTAATTTCAGCTGGGGGCAAGGAAACGGTACCGGAACTGGCACTGGAAGCGGAACAGGATCTGGCACAGGAACAGGATCCGGCACAGGCGTAGGCCCCGGCGATGGCCCTGGCACTGGCCCCGGAAGCGGTCCCGGCTATTCACTGAAGGGACGTGGTGCCAAAAGCATTCCTACGCCCAAATACACCGAAGATGATCAGGGAAAAGTAGTCGTGACAATTTGGGTCGATCGTGAAGGAAAAGTAACACGTGCAGAACCCGGCGCCATTGGTACAACCGTTTCAAATCCTTCATTGTGGACCGCCGCAAAAAATGCAGCTCTTCAGGCAAAATTTTCTACAAATGAAAGCGCTCCTGAAGTGCAGAAAGGTACAATTACTTATACCTTTATAAAGCTGAATTAATCACAGTTCATAAAGTATAAAGGCACTTCAATCATCGTACTGAAGCGGCTTTATAAACTTTACATACTTTCTACTTTCCACTTTCTTTGGGAGGATAATCGAGCGAATAATGCAACCCCCTGCTCTCTTTACGTTCCAGCGCCATTTTGATGATCAGATATCCAACTGAAATCATATTGCGAAGTTCGCAGATTTCTTTTGTTACAACCGATTTTTTATACAGGTCTTCTGTTTCTTCATACAGGATTTTCAGGCGGTCTAATGCGCGTTTTAAGCGAAGATTGGAGCGCACAATTCCGACATAGCTACCCATGATGGAATTAAGCTCTTTTCGTGTTTGTGTGATGAGCACCATTTCCTCGTTCAGCGCAGTTCCTTCAGCATCCCAGACAGGGATTTCGTTGTTATACTCAATATGTTTAACTGCTTCGATGGCATCCATAGCAGCCCGATGACTGAATACGGCAGCCTCAAGCAATGAATTGGAAGCAAGTCGGTTTGCTCCATGCAAGCCAGTGCAAGACACTTCACCAGTCGCGTACAAATTTTTAATATTATTGCGACCAGATTCATCAACCTTTATTCCGCCGCACTGATAGTGGGCTGCAGGCACTACCGGAATCATGTCGCGCGAAATATCAACGCCTTTGCTCAGACAATGCGCAAAAATTGTTGGGAAATGATCCAGCAACATTTTCTTTCCGAGATGCCGTGCATCCAGGTATAAATGATCGGCACCACTGACTTTCATTTCATTATCGATGGCACGGGCAACAATATCTCGAGGCGCCAGCGACTGACGTGCGTCGTATTTCTGCATAAATTCCTTGCCGTCGTAGGTCTTCAGAATTGCTCCGGCACCGCGCAGAGCCTCAGTTATAAGAAATGCAGGTTTTTCGGTTGGATAATAAAAAGCCGTTGGATGAAACTGTACAAATTCCATATTTTCCACAGCGCCCTTGGCACGGTACACCATAGCGACTCCGTCTCCGGTAGCCACTTCCGGGTTAGTAGTAACCCCATAAACATTACCGCTGCCACCGGTAGCAATCAGTGTGATTTTCGAAATATAAGTATCGACTTTCCCGGTTTCCGGATTTAAAACATAGGCTCCAAAGCAAGTAATATTCTCGGATTTCTTGGTGACGTTTTTTCCCAAATGATGCTCCGTTATTATTTCAATCGTGAAATAATTCTCAAGCACGGTAATATTTGGATGCTCGCGAATCTGTTGTGTAAGCGCGCGCTGGATCTCGGCTCCGGTACGATCCTTATAATGAAATATTCTTTTTTCACTGTGGCCTCCTTCTCTGGCCAGATCATATTCACCGTCGGTATTCTTGTCGAACTGTGTTCCAAAATTTATCATCTCTATGATTCGTTCAGTGCTTTCTTCGATAGTGAATCGGACAACATTTTCATTGTTGAGTCCTGCGCCAGCAATAATGGTGTCGCGAATATGTTTTTCGTACGAGTCAGGGCCATACATCACGCCTGCAATTCCTCCCTGTGCATAATGAGTGGCGGTTTCATCCAAAGCTGATTTTGTAAGAATGACAACCTTGCCATAAGGCGCCACTTTCAGTGCATATGTAAGACCGGCGATGCCACTGCCGATGATCAGAAAATCGCAGTATTGCTTCATCTGTTCAGATGTTGATAATATACAAATTTACAAATTCTGAAAGAACCAAATAAATGCGCCGGATCAACGCATTTAAATAACTGCACATACTTCTGATTAGCTCATCCGATGCCGTCTTCAAGCATACAATGCCCTGCCTTTACAACCTTTGTTACACAGAGTTTAAAGGAGTACACACAGAGTATCCTTTAGATTTGCCCCCGAATACATTTCAACGCAAATTCGTAGAAGTATTTCAAAATTCGGATTCAATTAACCGGAGGAATAGAGGTGAACTAAA